>NZ_JAMPNZ010000016.1:0-195445 GCF_028479625.1 Providencia sp. PROV197 | reverse complement strand
AGATAATTCACGTTGTAGCTAGGCGGCAAATTGCGCTAATCCCTAGGAGCATACAAAAGTATGTGACTAGGGTTAGCGAAAGAAGCCAACAACGCTACGGCGTGAAGTATGACAAAAATCAGTGTTCGCGGGCGTGATTGATAGTATATTTAGGCAGCTCCACCACTAAGTCCTCATCCGCTACCATTGCTTGGCAACTCAGTCGGCTTTCAGGTTCTAGGCCCCATGCTTTATCCAGCATGTCGTCTTCTAATTCACTGCTTTCTTCTAGAGAATCAAAGCCTTCGCGCACTATACAATGGCAGGTTGTGCAGGCACAGGATTTCTCGCAGGCATGTTCCAGTTCGATACCGCTACGCAGTGCCACGTTTAAAATCGACTCACCCTCTTGTGCTTCAACTACAGCACCGTCTGGACATAAATCACTATGAGGTAAAAAAACTATTTTAGGCATAATTATATCTCATCCACAGAATGGCCTGACAACGCTTGGCGAATAGATGCATCCATTCGACGCGCAGCAAAATCCTGCGATTGCTTATCCAGTTGTTTAATGGCATTTTCAATTGCGATGGGGTCAGTACCCTCAACCGCTTTAATTAACTCATTGACCGCATTATCAATTTCTGACTCTTCGTTTGGCGTCAGTAAATTTGCATCTTGGGCTAATGCGCTCGTTAAACTTTCAAGCACTCTTGCCGCTTCAACTTTTTGCTCCGCTAGGCGGCGCGCAGTTAAATCATCTTGCGCGTTAGTCATTGAATCTTTAATCATGTTTGAAATTTCATTGTCTGTTAAACCATAGGATGGCTTAACTTGAATTGAGGCTTCTACTCCCGTGGATTTTTCCATGGCGCTCACGCTGAGCAGGCCATCGGCGTCCACTTGGAATGTGACACGAATATGCGCACCACCTGCCGCCATAGCGGGGATATCACGCAGAGTAAAACGCGCTAAAGAACGGCAATCTGCCACCATTTCACGCTCACCTTGTACCACATGAACACTCATTGCAGTTTGACCATCTTTGAATGTTGTGAACTCTTGTGCGCGGGCAACTGGGATAGTGGTATTGCGTGGTATAACTTTTTCCACTAACCCCCCCATGGTTTCTAAACCAAGGGAAAGAGGGATCACATCCAGAAGCAGCATGTCACTGTCAGGCTTATTACCCACTAAAATATCGGCTTGGATAGCCGCGCCAATGGCGACAACTTTATCAGGATCGATGGAGGTCAGTGGTGTTTTACCAAAAAACGCCCCCACTTTTTGACGCACAAGTGGCACACGCGTCGAACCACCGACCATCACGACATTTAGCACTTCATCCGCTTCTACGCCCGCGTCTTTTAATGCACGACGGCATGCCATTAACGTGCGCTTAATATGCGTTTCAATCAATGCTTCAAATTGTTCGCGATGAATTTTCCCCTGCCAACTAGCCAGCTCAATAGTGGCTGTGTCTGCATCACTCAATGCAATTTTTACGTCAGTGGCAATATTCAATAACTGGCGATTTAAATGGTGGTCACCTTGCAGTGAAACACCGGCTTGGTCGGCAATCCACTGCGCAAGAACGTGGTCAAAATCATCACCACCAAGCGCTGTATCGCCTCCCGTGGCTAATACTTCAAACACACCACGACTTAAACGTAAGATAGACACGTCAAATGTGCCGCCACCGAGATCATAAACTGCGATTACCCCTTCTTGCCCTGAATCTAAACCATAGGCAATTGCAGCGGCGGTCGGCTCATTAAGCAAGCGCAACACATGCAGCCCCGCAAGGCGAGCCGCATCTTTGGTTCCTTGACGCTGCGCATCATCAAAATAGGCGGGCACCGTGATCACCACGCCATCCATTTCTCCGCCAAGGGTATTTTCTGCGCGTTTTGCCAGTGTTTTTAAGATATCGGACGACACTTGAATAGGGTCAACTTGCCCTGTCGCTGTATGGATGAACGGTAATCCGTTTTCACTCGCGGTTAATTGATAAGGCAAATCAGGGTAGCGTTTTTGAATATCAGCCAATGAACGTCCCATCATTCTTTTTACAGAAATAATGGTATTCACGGGGTCTTGTTCTGCAAGTTGCTTTGCATCCCAACCTACACGCTTATCCGTAGTTTGGTAATTGACGATAGAGGGCAGCAAAACACGCCCTTGGCTATCTGGTAGTGCGGCTGCTTCACCACTACGTACCGTGGCGATCAACGAGTGCGTCGTACCTAAGTCGATACCCGCCGCCAATTTGCGTTGGTGCGGCGCAGCGGTCATACCTGGTTCACTGATTTGTAATAAGGCCATAATCGTTTTCTCTTAAAATTCGTCCAGTAACCGTTCTTCGAGCTGCTCAGCTTGTTGCTGTAACTTATCGAGAAAACGCAGCTTACGCACAGTATCAGCGGCTTTTTCCCACTGCATCGCATCTAATTCGTTGACCATTAGCAAGTTTCTATCTTGCTGCATTTTTTTGACGTTCTTCATAAACACCGCCAATAAGTCAAGCGAATTGGCATTGTTTTCGATATTGTCGAGCTCTTCACGTAGCTCAAGTTGTTCCATCAGAAATACAGTATCATGCATAGTATGTTGTTCATTATTAATATCGAAACCATGCAATGAAAGCAGGTATTCCGCGCGTTTTAGCGGATGACGTAAAGACTGGTAAGCCGCGTTGATCGTGGCGGCTTTTTGAAGGGCTTGCATTTTTTCCTGCTCAGAGGAGGCAGCAAAACGATCAGGGTGGTATTGACGCTGTAAATCTTGAAAGCGCTGTGTGAGTTGTTCGCTATCAATTGCGTAATTTTGGGTTAACCCAAAGAGAGTAAAATAATCCATAAGTGCTTAGTGTCTCGAACCGGTTACCAATGCAACAAACACGTTGTTTAACAGTATCAGCTACATTGGTCGAAAATCATGCGTTTATGAAGGCATTATACGTGAAAACTTTCACCGCATCCGCATTCGCTATTGACGTTAGGGTTATTGAATTTAAACCCTTCGTTTAAGCCTTCTTTGACGAAATCCAGCTCGGTACCATCTAGATAAACGATGCTTTTACCATCGACAATGACTTTTACACCTTTATCTTCGAAAACTGTGTCTTCTTCATTGATTATATCAGCGAACTCAAGAACATATGCCATTCCTGAACAACCTGAAGTTCTTACACCTAAACGCAAGCCTTCACCTTTACCGCGATTTTGCAGGAAAGATTGAATACGCAGCGCTGCACTTTCTGTAAGAGAAATAGACATTGCAAACCTCACTTTAGAAACAAACAAGGCAGATGCTACACAATTGTCGCATCCGCCTTCAAATTATTTTTATACCTTTCACCCCGTTGATAAGTAATCACTTACTTAGCGATATTCAACATGTTGGATGAGCGATATTTTGACCAGATATAGGGCGGTAACTTTTTGTTATTTATTAATATGGGTTGCCCTATAAACTGATTGAAACCTTATTTGCTTTGGCGTTTGCTTTTGTAATCTGCAATAGCAGCTTTAATTGCATCTTCTGCCAAAATTGAGCAGTGAATTTTCACTGGCGGCAATTCTAACTCTTCTGCAATCGCTGTATTTTTGATTGACTCCGCTTCGTCTAAGCTTTTGCCTTTCATCCACTCAGTCACCAGTGAACTTGATGCAATTGCTGAGCCGCAACCGTAAGTTTTAAAGCGTGCATCTTCAATAATGCCGTCATCGCTAACTTTGATTTGCAGCTTCATGACGTCACCACAAGCAGGTGCACCTACCATCCCACTGCCGACGCTTGGATCGCTGTTGTCGAATGAACCAACGTTGCGTGGGTTTTCATAATGATCGATAACTTTTTCACTGTAAGCCATTTTTAAACTCCTGAAACCGTCTGATTAATGGTGAGACCATTCGATGCTGTTAAGATCTACGCCGTCTTTAAACATTTCCCATAAAGGAGACAGCTCGCGTAAGTGGCCAATTGCGCCATGAATCATTTTGATTGCATAGTCAATTTCTTCTTCTGTCGTGAAACGACCTAAAGAGAAACGGATTGAGCTGTGTGCTAGCTCATCATTCATCCCTAAAGCGCGCAGTACATAAGAAGGTTCTAAGCTTGCAGAAGTACATGCAGAGCCTGAAGATACAGCCAAATCTTTTAATGACATCATCAGTGATTCACCTTCAACATAGTTGAAGCTGACGTTCAGAATGTGCGGCGCACCGTGTTCCAAATCACCATTGAGGTAAACTTCTTCGATATCTTTAATGCCATTCCACAGACGTAAACGCAGGCCACGCAGACGTTCAGATTCCGCTGCCATTTCTTCTTTAGCGATACGGTAAGCTTCACCCATGCCCACGATTTGATGTACAGGTAATGTCCCTGAACGCATACCGCGCTCATGACCGCCACCGTGTTGTTGTGCTTCAAGGCGAATACGCGGTTTACGGCGAACATACAGCGCACCGATACCCATAGGGCCATACAATTTGTGTGCAGAGAATGACATTAAATCCACTTTTAACGCACTTAAGTCGATAGGTAATTTACCCACGCTTTGTGTTGCATCCACGTGGAAAACGATGCCTTTGCTACGGCATAATTCACCGATAGCCTCGATATCCTGAACCACACCGATTTCGTTGTTCACATGCATGATAGAAATCAGAATGGTTTCTTCGCGAATAGCGTCAATTAGGTCTTGCATCGCAATTAAGCCATTGCTTTGTGGTGACAAATAGGTCACTTCAAAGCCTTCACGTTCTAATTGGCGACAAGTGTCTAAAACGGCTTTATGTTCCGTTTTACAGGTAATAATGTGGTTGCCTTTCTTTTTATAGAAATTCGCTGCGCCTTTAATGGCTAAGTTATCAGACTCCGTTGCGCCTGACGTAAAGACGATTTCACGCGGGTCAGCACCCACTAATTCAGCGATTTGGTTGCGTGCAATATCAACCGCCTCTTCGGCTTGCCAGCCAAAGCGATGAGAACGGGATGCAGGGTTACCGAAGTTCCCATCCATTGTTAAGCATTGCATCATTTTTTCAGCCACACGCGGGTCAACCGGTGTTGTTGCTGAATAATCAAGATAGATTGGTAATTTCATTGCTCACATACTCCAAAGGACAAGCTAACTTGCCTTTAATTTTTTAAAGACACCGATGGCGGAACTTAGCTCTTCGTCTAGGCACTCACTACTCGGTATCGACTGCAATTTTTAATATAATATTTTAAGCACGTACATTGATAATGGATTCAGGCGTGATGCCGTTTGGCATACTTTTACGTTGTTCATTATCTTGTCTATCAGCCACAACCATCACTTCTTGATTTTTCACGAGCTCATCAAGACTGATGCTGCTAAGGAAACTGGTGATTCTGTCACTTAAGTCACGCCATAATGCATGCGTTAAACAGCGGTCGCCGTTTTGACAACCTTCTTTATTACCTTGGCAACGGGTTGCATCAACCGATTCATCAACCGCAGCGATTACCTCAGCAACAAAAATTTGGTCAGCGTCTCTACCAAGCAAATAACCACCGCCCGGACCGCGAACGCTAGAAACTAGCTCGTTTTTACGTAAACGAGAGAAAAGTTGCTCAAGATAAGAGAGGGAAATTCCCTGACGTTCAGAAATATCAGCTAAAGGTACTGGACCAGACTGAGAGTGTAACGCGACATCTAACATCGCAGTTACTGCGTAACGTCCTTTGGAAGTGAGTCTCATAACATATTACTCCGTGGTAAAATATGGCTGAATTGTGACATTCCTGAGTAATTTAGTCAACTATTTACCTGACTATTTTACTCAAGTATTATTCACTGACTTTCACCACGGATTTCGCCTCACTTTTTCGCCCATTTTTCCATCGACGTTAAGATACCGCGCAGAATGTGTAGCTCTTGGGTTTCAATGTGCGCACGAGTAAATAAACGACGTAACTTATTCATAATTAAGCCTGGATGCGCTTTGCGAATAAAGCCCGATTCATTTAATACGCTTTCAAGGTGCACATAAAAACGTTCAACATCTTCAGAGGGGGGATATTCTACCTCATCATCATTTGAGGTCACGGGATTTTTTTCATCCATGGCTAAATACGCCATACGGATCTCATAACTGACCAATTGTACCGCCATAGCAAGGTTTAAAGAACCATACTCAGGGTTAGTTGGGATATACAAGTGATACTGGCATTTTTGCAATTCTTCGTTGGTCAAACCAACACGTTCACGACCAAAAACAATCGCGACTGGCGATTCTTTTGATTGCTCAACAGATTTTACACCACATTCCCGTGGCTCAACCATCGGCCAAGACAACGTCCGCGAACGTGCGCTGGTACCAATCACCAACTTACATCCTTCAAGGGCTTCATCTAACGTTTTGACGATGGTCGCGTTACCAATAACATCGCTCGCACCTGCAGAAAGTGCGATTGAATGCGAGTCAGGTTCAACAAGAGGGTTGACGAGGTACAGATTTGAAAGCCCCATGGTTTTCATTGCACGGGCGGTGGAACCCATATTGCCTGTGTGTGAGGTCTCAACAAGAACGATACGAATATTTTCTAGCATGGTTTATACGTTTAATGAAAAAATTATCGGCATAGCTTAACACAAAATTGCTTATTGTGACGAACATCTATATACTTCTGCTCTCAAGTTTTTTGTTCTTTAACATTCCAGTGGAAAAAGCCCATGCATCCGATGCTTAACATCGCCATACGTGCCGCACGTAAGGCCGGTAATCACATAGCTAAAAACTATGAAATGCCTAGCAATATTAAAGTCACTCAGAAAGGAACGAACGATTTCGTTACTAACGTTGACCAAGAATCTGAGCAATTAATTATTGAAATCATCCGTAAGTCTTATCCAGACCACACAATTATCACTGAAGAAAGTGGTGAATTATTAGGTAAAGATGATGATGTTCAATGGGTAATCGATCCACTGGATGGCACTACCAACTTCACAAAACGTCTCCCTCACTTCTCTGTTTCTATCGCTGTACGCGTTAAAGGCCGTACTGAAGTTGCTGTGGTTTACGATCCAATGCGCAATGAATTATTCAGTGCCGTCCGTGGACAAGGCGCGCAATTGAACGGTTACCGCGTCCGTATTGATGAGAAACGTGACCTTGACGGTGCTATCGTTGCAACAGGCTTCCCATTCAAACAAAAACAACACGCACCTGTATTTATGAACATCATGACAGCGATGTTTGATAAATGTGCGGATTTCCGTCGTACAGGTTCTGCTGCATTAGACTTATGCTATGTGGCTGCTGGCCGTGTCGATGCGTATTTTGAAATCGGTTTAAAACCATGGGATTTTTTAGGCGGCGAGCTCATCATGCGTGAAGCTGGTGGGATTATGACTGACTTTATCGGTGGCCATAACTATTTAGCTTCTGGTAACTTAGTTGCAGGTAGCCCACGCGTTGTTCGCGATATGCTGTCCATCATGAAAGATGAATTATCTGAAGCGTTAAAACGTTAATTTCTCTTTTCGTTAAAGCCCACTTCATATGTGGGCTTTTTTGTAGCCATTTTAAAATAAAATAACACCTTTGATTAAGTCACGATTATTGATAACATCTTGCTCATAACGCTCGCCAATGGAATCAAAATCAAACTGATGAGTCAGCATCATTTCACTTGATATTTTACCTTCAGCCATCAGTCTAGCAACTTTATTAAAGTCTTCAGGGGTCGCATTACGACTGCCCATCATTGTGGTTTCTTTTTTATGAAAATCAGGGTCAGAGAATGAAAGGTTGCCTTTGAATAACCCCACAAAAATAACTTGCCCACCATGACGAATTAAATTAACGGTATTATTCATCGCATGCGGGTTACCCGTGGCATCAATCAATTTTTCGGCTAACATCCCGCCAAAATAGGCTTCAATGACGGCCAGATAGTCCTCAGAAGCAGGATCACAGGTTTTTACACCTAATACTTTTTCAACATGTTGGCGTCTTGCCAAGCTAGTATCAGCAACAAGAACATTTGCTCCATCTGCTTTTGCAATAGCTGCAACGCCAAGACCAATAGGCCCCGCACCGACTACAAGAATGGCATCATTTGGTTTAATTTGTGCTCGTCTCACCGCGTGGGCACTAATAGCGAAAGGTTCAATTAACGCCCCATCGATATCAGACACGCTGTCTTCAATGGCTAATATATTTTTTTCAGGGACATTCAGATATTCACAAAACCCACCATCTTCGTGCACACCAATCACTGAAATTTTTTCACAACAATTGGTTTTCCCGCTTTTACATGCACCACATTCATAGCATGCCACATAAGGCATTACAGCAACACGCTGCCCCACTTTCCATTGTTTTACATCATCAGCAACTGCACAAATAGTCCCCGAAATTTCATGCCCTAAGACACGTGGGTACTGAAAAAAGGGCTGATTCCCTCCCCACGCATGAATATCTGTTCCACAAATTCCTACCGCATGTATCTTTATTTTGACTCGCCCAGCCTTAACAACAGGTTCTTCCACTTGCTGGTAAACTAATTTTTTTGGTTCCTGACAAATCAATTGCTTCATATCACCCTCCATCAATTAATCCGTCTTTTTTAATTTAAAAAACATAAATTAGGTATTAAACAACTAATTTTTGTGATTAAATGTTTTCAAATCGGTATTAAATCGGTTTTTTAAACATAAAAATCATAGAGGGATACTGAAGATGGTAAGAAGTAAAAACTTACGTTACAGTTCAATTAATGAATTCCTAGACGCTATTCATAAAAATCTACTGTCTTCGCCATTTCCTTCACAATCATCTTTAGCGGAGATGTTTAATATCAGTCGTACGACGGTAAGACATACGATAGAATATTTACTAGAAAAGAAAATCATTGAAAAACAAGGGAGTGAATATCATGTTTCCCGATACCCTAACAAAAATGATTTCTTCCCCGTTGAGTCTAGCCTCCCCGATCAACAAATCGTTTTATTCGAAAAAGCCTTTTATCAAATGATAAAAGAAAAGGAATTGATGCCAGGTGACACATTTACTGAACTTCAATTAGCTAAAAAAAGCCATGTGAATTCCAGTGTAGTACGTGAGTTTTTAGTTGAGTTTTCACGTTATGGTCTGATTAAAAACACCCATCGCGGCAACTGGCACATGATGAAATTTTCCCGCGAGTATGCAGAAAAATTATTTGAATTCAGAGAATTACTTGAAACCAATGCACTAACACACTTTTTAAACTTACCCGCGGATGACCACCGCTGGATTTTAGCGAAAGAGTTACTTTTAAAACATCGCGCCCTGAGGGAAACCGTCACAATCAATTACCGGGACTTCTCTCAACTTGACTATGAATTACACAGTTTAATTTTATCAGGTGCTAATAACCCTTTCTTTAATCAGTCACTTGAAATAATTACTGTTATTTTCCACTTTCAATATCAGTGGGATGAATCAGACCTAAAAGAGCGAAATGTGCTTGCAATTGAAGAACATATGACCATTCTCAGTGCACTAATTAGTCGTAATGACCTTGTGGCAATGAATGAGCTTCGCCACCATTTAGATACCGCTAAACGAACTATGATCAATTCTATTCAACAAACTTACGAGTAAATCGAACCATAAATAATTTGTTATATCACCATAGGGAAACAATTGATTTTTCTCATCTACTCTTATTTTCATTATTTTGTTTTTATCTGGATTTTTCCTTAAAAAAACCAAATAAACTATAAATAACATTTTAAAAACAAAGCGAAATAAAGAAAAATCAATTTAATATCAATCAATTAAACAAACAACTCCAATCAACTTTAAATTAAAAACTGTTTTTTACTCATAAAAAACAGATTAAAAGCATGAAAAAGCCATTTAATCCACAAAATTGATGCAATTAATAGTGCCTTTCTCTAAATACTTCTAGTCTGAGTCCACACCAGAACATATATACGCATAATAACTAGAGGAATGGCTATGAATTATTACCTGAACCGAAAGTCAATGGTGACAAAGCAATACCCTGAAAAAATTCTTCAATTTGGGGAAGGTAATTTTTTACGTGCATTTATTGATTGGATGGTTGACCAACTTAATGAAAAAACAGATTTCAATAGCGGCATTACACTTGTGAGGCCCATTGACTCTGCTCACCCATCAATCAATAAACAAGATGGCCTATACACTGCCATCACCAGGGGACTTAACGAACAACAGCAACAAGTTGCTGATATTAGAATTATAAATTCAGTTAATAGAGAAATACTTATTTATTCTGAATATGATGAATTTATAAAATGTGCAGAAAATCCTGAACTGCAATGGATATTTTCTAACACCACTGAAGCTGGCATTGTGTATCATCATGATGTCTGTTTTGAAGAAAAACCAGCAAAGAGCTTCCCAGGCAAATTGACCCAGTTTTTGTTCCATCGTTACCAATATTTTAAAGGGGATAAAAATAAAGGTTTATTTATTATACCTTGTGAACTCATTGATTATAATGGTGAAAAGCTTAAAGAATTTGTTCTTCAACATGTACAAGATTGGGATCTGCCAGATGAGTTTGTTACTTGGCTAAATGAACACAATACCTTTTGCTCCACATTAGTGGATAGAATAGTCACTGGTTACCCAAAAAACGAAATTGAAAAACTAGAAAGCGAATTAGGCTACAAAGACGATTTTCTCGTTACTGCTGAATATTTTTATCTATTCGTCATACAAGGTCCAAAGATCTTAGAGGAAAAATTGAAGCTGAATTCTCTTCCATTAAATATCAAAATTGTTGATGACATTAAACCCTATAAAGAACGTAAGGTTGCTATTCTTAATGGTGCTCACACCTCAATGGTGCCTGTTGCTTACTTAGCTGGCATAAAAACCGTCAGAGAGGTGACTTCCAACCCAACCTTTTTGGCCTATGTTAATGAGCTTATCACTCATGAAGTTATCCCTGTTTTATCCCAACAACCCTCTGAGTTAAATCAGTTTGCTGCAGATGTTATTGATCGCTTTAATAATCCCTACATTGAGCATGAATTACTTTCCATTTCCCTTAATTCGCTCACTAAATTTAAAACGCGGTTATTACCCCAGTTAATTTCGTATTCTCAACAACGTAATGCTATCCCCTATTGTATTTCATTTTCACTTGCAGCTTTAATTGTCTTTTATCGTGGCAAATTCAACCATCTGACTATTCCATTGAAGGATGATGAATATTTACTGGAACGATTTAAGGTTTGGGACGAACTCTATGATACCGATATTACGCAGCTCACTTACAATGTGCTCGCCATGTCAGATTTATGGGAAATAGATCTCAATCAAATTGATTCGTTAACTGAGGATATCGCCTTAAAGGTTACACATATTTTACGCAGTGGCACTCAAGCAATACTTGAAGCACGATACACCAAATAAACAATAACTATTTAAAACAATAAGTCCCCCTACAGGAGATACTCTTATGAAACTGAGCACATTAAACGGGAAGAATATTCTAGGCTTAACACTCAGCGCCATGTTTTTAATGGGCAGTATGGCAGGAACCGCTTTTGCAGAAGCAAAGTATAAACTTAAAGTCGCTTACGAAAATAACCCTGGAGAACCTTTTGATCTCGCTATTCATGAATGGGCAAAAAAATTCAATGAAAAAACCAATGGTGAAGGTGAACTTATTCCTTACCCAAGCTCACAATTAGGTTCGAAAAAAGATGTCATTGAGCAGATGAAATTAGGTAGTCCACTTATCACTCTCGCCGATGGTGCTTTCTTTTCAGATTATGTTCCTGACTACGGCATCATGTTCGGCCCATATCTAGGCCTGTCATATAAGGATATTTTTAAATTAAATGCCTCTCCTTGGTATAGCTCGCTGGAACAGCAGCTAGACAAAAAAGGGTTGCATGTTGTTTCTAAAGATTGGTTGTATGGGTCTCGTCATATTTTAGCAAATAAAATGGTGCAAACTCCAGATGATCTAAAAGGTCTAAAAATTCGCGTACCGAACAACAAAATCCAAATTAAAGGATTAGAAGCAATGGGAGCTACACCGACACCATTGCCATTAGCTGAAGTTTATACTGCACTTAATCTTAAAATTATTGATGGTGCAGAGAATCCAATTCCTGTGTTATACGGTCAAAAACACCATGAAGCAGCGAAATACTTAATTTTAACTGGCCACGTTGAAAACGTTACTAACTTAGTTATGGGTAGCAAAACATATAATAAATTACCTGAAAATATCCAACTCGCCTTGGTTGAATCGGGGAATGAAGCTGGTCAATACCTCACCGAATTAGTCCTGAAAGAAGAAAAAGAAATTATTGAGAAAATGAAAAGTGAAGGTGTCACTGTTGTTGAAGTTGACCGTACCCTTTTCAAAGAAAAATCAAAACCATTCTATAACGAATTCCCTGAATGGTCTGCGAATTTATATCAACAAACACAAGATATTATTAATAACTAACCATCTATATTGGCGGTTAAACCGCCAATATTTTTAAATTAATAAATGGTTATTTATGACTTTCGCAAGGATCTTTTATGTTTAAATTTCTAGGGAAACTAAGTGATATTGTTTCATCGTTAGCTGTCGCTGCGATTGTCATTATCACAATTCTTGCTGTATTCATGCGCTGGCTGCTGAATGACCCGCTAATGTGGAGTGAAGAGGTTCTCATCATTTGCTACATATGGTTAGTCATGATCGGCGCTGCTTCAGCTGCTGGAAAAAGGATGCATGTTAGCATTGATGCAATTACATCTCTTTTTCCTCAAAAAATACAATTATCTATCGCTGTAATAACGCATATTATGGCCATCGTTGCGTTATCTATTTTTGGCTACCTTGGCTATGAACTCTCTCTAATCGCCGAAGATAAGATCACTCCAATAATCGGCGTTTCTTATTATTACATCGACCTCTCCGTTCCTATTGGTGCATCCATTATGGTGTTATTTTCCGTTCAGCATTTATTGGAAGATATGAGCAAACTGATTAAAGGGGATAAACCATGTCAGTAGTTATCGCCTGTATTGTCTTAATTTTTTGTTTTTTAATTAATGTTCCAATTTTCTTAAGTGTATTAATCGCGTTATTAACATATTTCTTTTCCGCTGGGGATATTTCGCCACTCATCGCTGTACAGCGTATTATTGGTGCTGGTGAGAACGTTACTTTACTCGCAATCCCATTTTTTATTTTGCTAGGTAACTTGTTAAATTACACTGGAATAACAAGCCGAATGTTGAAGTTTACTGGCACATTATCTGGCCACTATCCTGGCGGTTTGGCGCAATCAAACGTTTTGCTCAGCACGATGATGGGCGGGCTTTCTGCATCTAACCTTGCGGACTGCGCTATGCTGTCTAAAATGTTAGTGCCAGAAATGACCAAATTAGGCTATGGAAAAAGCTTTTCTGCCGCAGTAACCGCGGCTGGCTCACTTATTACCCCAATTATCCCCCCAGGGATTGCCCTAATTATTTATGGTTTTGTTGCCGATGTTTCTATTGGCAAAATGTTTATGGCTGCCATTATTCCTGGCTTAATGTGTTGTGTCGCATTAATGGTTGCAATTTATCTTATTGCTAAAAAACGAGGTTATAAACCAGCTCGTGATAAAGCACCGACTTTTGCTGAAGTTTATCAAACAGGTAAAGGGGCTATGTCTGCCTTTTTATTAGTATTAGTCATTATCGGTGGCATTCGATTTGGCATTTTCACCCCAACCGAAGCGGGTGCTATCGCAGTATTATACGTCATCATTATTGGCACGTTCTTTTATCGTGAAATGAAATTAAAAGATATTGCAGCTTCATTCTTAGAAACTGCCCGTTCAACCGCAAGTATTATGCTAATTATCATGACTTGCTCTGCTTTAGCATGGGTGTTAACTAACGAGCAAGTCGCACAAGATGTCGCCAGAATGATGACGAGCTTCTCTGATAATCCTTACGTATTTTTAATGATTGTTAATGCCGTTTTATTAATTTTAGGGATGTTTATTGAAGGGAATGCCGCCATTATTGTGCTTGTTCCATTATTAATGCCTACTGTTAAACTATTGGGAATTGACCCTATTCACTTTGGGATCGTCATGATACTCAATCTCGCAATTGGTTGTTTAACACCACCAATGGGCACAGTCATGTTTGTTGCAACTTCAATTACAGGTGTACGCATTGCCGACTTTATCCGTGAAGTTATGCCACTCTTCTTTGCCTTAATTGTGGTTTTATTATTAGTTACATTCATGCCATTCTTCACCACATTTTTACCTAGTTTATAATTTACAACGCCTCTAAAATGGTAGCTAGATATAATTCTAGCCACCATTTTTTACATTTATAATTTTTATAGATTAATTAAAATCAAAATAATCAGAATTATTAATTTCAAAGTAACACAATTACACTATTTAAAAATTTCGTGAATTTATTTTAAACTTAGCTCTTAACTCCCTAAAAAAACAATCACGCTAATGACAAAAACATCTGAAACATTCACATTAATATCTTAATATTCATAAAAAACATTTATTAATGTGTATTTTTCAATCTAAAATTAAAAATACATTTTCATTATTTTCATTAATATACAAAAGACGGCAATCTCATTTTTTTATTTTTTAAATTTATATTTGAAAAATATAAGAACTATATCTAGCATGAAATAAGGCAGCTAATTATTAACAGGCGGCCATTCAAAGTTATATAACTTTATTCTACTTGACCTTAATGGGGTTAACTATGTCTAGATATATACTACCTCTGTCTTTACTTTCTTTATCTGTTGTATCAGGTTCAGCACTCGCAGTAACAAACAGCCCTGGAGGTATTATTTCAATCTCAGGCGCTATAAGTGATACTACCTGTACTATTAATGGTGGTAATAGTGCTGATATGTCTATTGCCTTAGATCCAATTATTGCAACTGACGCTGGAACAACGGCAAATACAGTAATAACCAAAAACCAAAAGACATTTGCATTAACATTTTCGAATTGTGCTCAAGTTGGAGGAGGTACGCCTACTGGTACGTTAAAACTGCACTTTTCTTCCAGTAATATCTCGCCTTCTGGTCTATATCTGGTGAATACCACCGTGAATGAAAACGACCCAACGGTTGCTCGTAATGTGGGTTTTAGCTTGTCACAAACCACATCGCCAACTGTTGCTATCCCGTTAAATACAACATTTGATACTGCCCTAACCGCAGCAAATACAACTGGAGCAACAGGTGCAACATTAAACCTTATTGCAAGTTATTATAAAACGAATACAACCGCAGCCCAAGTTGGTGCTTTGCAATCTAACGTCATTTACACTGTTTCCTACTTATAAATAGCGTCTAAGCCAGGCTTTTATTAGCCTGGCTTTACAGGGATATTATGATGAAAAAAGCACTCCTATTATTCGTTATTTTATTTTCCAATAATTTATTTGCCAATGTCATTATTACGGGAACTCGAATTATCTATCCTTCAGATGCTGAGAGTATGGCAGTACAATTATCAAACAATAGTAAAACAGCTTCTCTTGTTCAGTCATGGATTGATAGTGGAGATGAAAATTCGACCCCTGAGAATTCAGATGCACCCTTTTATCTCTCGCCACCTATTGTAAAAATAGAAGGCTCACAAGGACAGCAACTTAAAATAAAAAAAATAGATAAAACTCTACCTAACCATATTGAAAGTGTATTTTATTTAAATGTACTGGATATTCCTAAAACACCCGATACCGCTAAAGGTAAAAATACGATTCAGTTAGCCACGCGATCTCGAATAAAAATCTTTTATCGTCCTGTGGAATTAACCGAATCACCTGACGATATTATTAATAAAATTAATTACCAATTAAACAATAACACCCTATTAATAAAAAATAACTCGCAATATCACTTTACGGTTGCTGCATTGACAACAACCAATGATAAAAAAAACTCACTGATTGATTCAGGAATGATATCTCCAATGTCTTCTCTTGAGTTTCCGTTAAAACAGGTATTAAAAAATCGTGACCTTGTTTTAGTTTATGTCGATGATTATGGCGTTTTCAAATCTCACAATATTAAACTTTAAAAGAAGATATCATCGTGAAAAAAGAAAACTATCTCTATTTCCTAATTTTATTAGGACTGCAAAGCTGTCTCAAAAACGCGGTAGCAGATGAATTTGAGACATCCCTATTAGTCGGTAAATCCGCACAGGGTGATATTTCACGATTTTATACGGACAGTAAAATTCCTTCAGGAAAACAACTAGCAGATCTTTATGTAAATAATAACTGGAAAGGCCAATTTGAAATTGAGATTGATCATGACGGTAAAGTCATCAGCCTTTCCTCTAACGATGTTAAAAAGTTAAATTTAAACTTATCGCCAAGTGTGATTGAAAAAATTCAACAGCAAGATGTTATCCCTATTGATTCTTTAGTGCCAAATGTTCATTACAAATTCAATATCAATGAATTACGACTCGACATGACGGTGCCCCAAGTGGCATTAAAACAATCTGAGGCCAACTATGTCGACCCAAGCTTATGGAACTACGGTGAACCTGCAATTATTTTTTCTTATAATACAAATTATTACAGCTATAAAGAAAAGAAAAATGCCAAAACCAGTAGCGATAATTTTTATGCAACACTCAATTCGGGTGTCAATTTAGGGGCGTGGCAATTTAGGGATGAATCAAGTTATCACAACAGTTCCCATGATTCATCAAAATGGAAAAATAATACGCGTTATGCCTATCGTCCCATTAGCCAAATAAAATCAGGGGTTAAAATCGGTGATTTTTACACCCCTGCGGCGCTATTTAACAGCCTGCGTATTCGTGGGATTGCGCTGGCGACCGAAATGGGAATGTATCCCAACTCGAGCCAAAATTTTGTTCCTATCATTCGCGGCGTGGCTCAGACCAACGCATTGGTCAGCGTCTATCAAAATAATAACTTAGTTTACCAAGAAAACGTCCCACCGGGTGAGTTCTCCTTTAACGACCTTCAACCCAGCGCAGGCGGGGGGGATTTATTTGTCGTTGTACAAGAGGCGGATGGCCGCAAAGAAACCTTCACCGTCCCCTATTCTGCGGTTCCTGATATGCTTAAAGAAGGCATTTATACCTACAACCTTCTTGCTGGAAAAACAAACATTGAAAGCACACACTACCAGCCTAATTTTACACAAGGTGAAATACACTACGGCCTGAATAACCTCGTCACTCTCTATGCAGGTATGTTGTTCAGTGAGAAATATTATTCCGGCGTTGTGGGGAGTGGTTGGAACTTCAGTTTTGGTGCTATTTCCGCTGATGTGACACACGCAAATGCAAAACTAGACGCTGGCTCTCAGAGTGGGCAAAGTTATCGACTGACTTACAGCAAATACATTAATTCAACCTCAACCAATTTAACGTTGGCGTCTTACCGTTACTCAACGAGCGGTTATTATAGCTTTATGGATACTATCTACGCCCAAGATAACTATCGCGCGTGGAAATCTTATCAAGATGACCTTTCCCAACAACTGGGGAATGATGCACCTTCCGACTTATCATTAACCAATTTTGATGCCCTGCGCGGGTCTCGTGCAAAAAATACCTTTACGTTGAATTTGAATCAACAACTCGCCGATGGTTACGGCTCGGTCTTTGTTTCTGGCACCCATCGCGATTATTGGAATACCCATGGCAGCAGCCGTGAATACCAAGCGGGCTATGCCAATAACTACAATGATGTGTCCTACAGTGTATCGGTTTCTCGTATTCGTAATTATGATAATAAAGAAGAAACACGGGTGTATGCGAATGTCAGCGTGCCATTCTCTTTGTTTGAAAAACGCGCCAATATTAATCTCGGCAGTTACTTTACCGATTCACATTACCAACAAACAGCGTTGAGCGTTAGCGGCATTGCGGGTAAAAATGATCAAGTCAATTACACAGTGACAGCGACCAACCAAAGTGGCGGGAATAATTTAGTGGGGGCAAATGCCAGCTATCAACTGCCATCGACGACCCTGTCAGGTTCATATACTGAAGCCAATAACTACCGCCAAGCGGGTTTAGGGGCCAGAGGAACGGTGGTCGCCATTCCTGAACATATCGTTTTTTCAGGAGAAACAGGCCAAACCTACACCATTATCGAAGCGCCGTTGGCTAATAACATGATGGTCAATTCAGATAAAACCACCCTCACCAATCAGCAAGGTGTCGTATTGGTTGCGAATTCAACACCTTATCGAACAAATACCTATACCCTTTCTGATACTGACAAAACATCAGGCGCAGAAGTCCTTGGCAATATGGCTAATGTGAGCCCGTATCAAGGTGCCGTGAATTATATCAAACTCGAAACAGACACGCGTCAAACTTACATATTTAGAGCCTCACTGGCCAATGGGGAAAGTCTGCCATTTGGTACTGAGGTAAATAATGAACAAAAACAAAATATTGGTTATGTGGGGCAATCTGGAGTGATCTACATTAAGAGCGATCAATGGCCTTCCATTTTGTACATCAAGCTCAATTCTAAGGAAAAATCAGAGTGCGTAATTAAAGACCCCGTTAATACCATGGATAAAAACCATAATTTTTGTCGATAAAGGACGTTATGATGAAAAAGACGCTACTGGCACTTCTCTTACCCGCATTATTACTCGCAAGCTATGATGTTGCTGCCAGTTGCAGTAATGCGGGAGAAAAAAATGCACCGCCACTGAATTTTGATATATCCACGGAACTCACAAGTACATCAACCACCGTGAACAAATCAACCCGAACAGGATTCACAGGTCAGTATACCTGTGTAGCACCAGGGCTACTTCAATCAAATACAGTGGGCATTGATAGCCCATTTCGCCAATCAACAGTTGCGATTGGCTTTAATGGTGGGAAACAAGTGGTTTCTATCTCGGTCAGCGGTATTAGTCAATCAAGCGTGACTAATATTCCCCCAGGTACCTACCCCGCCTCTAATCTAGATACAAATTTTACGATTCAATTTAAATTACTCAGCAGCCCACCCGCAAATAATTATAAAGAAGTTGCAGGTAACAGTGTGTTAATCAGCCCAGTAATGATGGCAACGGATGTAACGGCATTAGGCCTTATCCCTTGGCTACTGCGCCTTCTCTCAGACTTAGTCACGTTTCTGTTAACCCTGCAATGGCCAACACATGCTGAGGATATGTTTTACCAACCGATGCAGTTAACCTATAACCCAATCCTAACAACCTGTAATTTTACTAATCAAGGATTAGTCGTTTCGCTTCCGCCTGTCAGTATCAATACTGTCAAAAATGTGACTCGAGCAGGCTACACGCCATTCACATTGAATTTCACGTGCCAAGATTTCCTCGCGGGTAGCACCGCTTCTCGCGATGTGTCTATGTTTTTATCCAGCGGTAGCTTACTGGCAAATGATAAAACCACGATAAACAATACCCTAACCCAAGGTGCTAAAGGTGTCGGTTTTCGGCTCGTCAAAACGGATAACCTCACCGCCCCTTTATTCCTTTCAGACAGTGTAACGGCACAAAATACTGCCACAAGTATTTTTTTCGTCCCAAAAGGCAATCCCATTTCACCATCCTTTTCCGTCAATTTAGGGGCTTATTATTATCCCTATAACCCCAATATTGTCACTCAAGGGGCGGTATCTGGTACGGCAACCGTCGTAATGTCTTACAACTAAAAAAGGAGCGATGATGAAATACTTAGGAGGAATTGCCTTATTACTGATAAGTTTACAAACACAAGCAAGCCTTGTTTTACAAGGAACTCGGGTTATTTTTCCCAGTGATAAAAAAATGGTTAGCATTCAGATAACTAATTACAGTGAACAGCCGACGTTAATCCAAAGTTGGATAGATGAAGGGAATATTAATTCGACACCCGAAACAACCAATGCGCCATTTATTGTCACGCCGCCTATCAACAAAATAGCCGCTAATGAAGGCGTTCAGCTCCGCATCCGTTTTCTTGGTAATAACTTACCCATGGATAGAGAGTCTGTTTATTATTTAAATGTTTTGGATATCGCCCCCAAGCCTAAAAACACCCAGGGTATGAATACGCTCCAGTTTGCCATCCAAACTCGAATTAAAGTGTTTTACCGCCCTATTTCGCTGTTACCCCTTCCAGATACATTATTGGATAGCGCTAAATTTTATGCCGATAACGGGCTATTAGCCGTGAATAACCCAACACCTTATTTTCTCAGCATTGCCAATATCTACACAGCAAATAACGCCAATGAGCTTATTGCTAAAAGTTTAATGATCGCACCATTTTCGACTCAGACAATCCCCTCGGGGAAAAAAGTGGTTAATGGAGAAAATATTACCGTGATTTATATTGATGATACTGGGCAGCAAATTGAGCATCAAACCAAGCTATAAATGAAGGTGTTTCACTGCATTTATAGCTCTTTGATGGGAAGATTATGACTGTGCAGTCACTTTAGGGCGAATAAATAACGCAGGTACAGCAAGTAGCGCCATCAAATAAAAGACCACGCCATGATGAGCAGGAACACGCTCATAAATATAACCGACAATAATCGTTAATACCGCTAGACCACCACCCGTCGCCAGTGCCGAATAGACACCCTGTAATGGGATAATTTCATTTTCTTTACGCGCGCTGATAAAACGCATTGCCGCAAGATGACAAACAGTGAACGTCCCACTGTGTAAAATTTGCACGATAATAAGCATAGGTAATGCGGTAAATGCCCCCATCATTCCCCAACGGATTATTCCACAAAATGCGGATAACAACAGTAAGTTACGTGCACTCCAGCGCCTAAATAAACGGTGACTCAACATAAAGACAATAACTTCTGCGACAACACCCAATGACCATAAGTTACCAATCACTAAGTCTGAATATCCCGCTTCCTTCCAGAACAGCGAGGCAAAACCATAGTAAGCTGCGTGAGCACCTTGCAATAAAGTCACGCAAATCAGAAATCTGACCACATTTTTATCAGCAATCAGTTGTTTAAAAGTAACTTTATTACCATTATCTGCTTTTGCCGCCCCCGCAGGCATTATTGTAGGCCTCAACATCGCCCCCAATAATAAAGCTAAGCAGCTGATAATCAAAGCAACCATAATTGATTTATGGCCCCAAACCCCAGCTAGATAACCCATTAATGAAGAACCAATAATAAAGGCTATCGAGCCCCAAACACGGATTTTGCCATAATCAAACGTAAATTGTTTCTGCCATGTTCCTGCCAATGAATCCCCTAATGGAACCATTGGAGCGAAAAATAAGTTAAAACCAATCATCACAAAAAGCAGCCATGCCCAATGAGAACCAAAAGCAAAGCCAATGGAAAAAATTAAGGATGATGCAGCCAACAACCGCAATGCAGTAATTAATTTTGACGGCTCTTTAACTAATGGAGTGATAAACATCGCCCCAAGAAAACGAGCCGCAAGGCCTACACCAAGCAAAACACCGATCATTTCGGCATCAATGCCCTCACCCTGTAGCCAAACAGACCAAAACGGCAAAAAAATACTGTATGCAAAAAAGTAGGTAAAATAATCAATTGCTAGCCAGCGCGTTGATGGAATGACCATCATCCCTCCATTTTTCAATGCAAAAAACCCGCTCATACTTAACAGTAGAAGCGGGTTTAGGTAACTAAAAGTCGTTATATTATGCGTAAACTGGGTATTTTTTGCAGATTGCTAATACTTTTTGTTTCACGCTCTCAATGGTCGCTTCGTCATTGAGGTTGTCTAGAATATCACACATCCAGCCCGCTAGCTCGCGCGCTTCAGCTTCTTTAAAGCCACGACGCGTAATTGCTGGAGAACCAATACGCACACCTGAAGTGACAAATGGGCTCTTCGGATCGTTTGGTACACTGTTTTTGTTTACGGTGATATTCGCACGACCTAATGCAGCATCAGCATCTTTACCCGTGATATTTTTATCAACTAAATCAACTAAGAACAGGTGGTTTTCAGTTCCACCAGAAACAACTTTATAGCCGCGTTGTTGGAAAACGTCGACCATTGCTTTCGCATTTTTCGCAACTTGTTGTTGGTAGACTTTGAACTCAGGTTCCATGGCTTCTTTAAGTGCTACGGCTTTACCTGCAATAACATGCATTAAAGGGCCGCCTTGCGAACCAGGGAATACGGCTGAGTTGATTTTTTTGTACAGCTCTTCGTCGCCACCTTTCGCGAGGATCAAACCACCACGAGGACCCGCTAATGTTTTGTGAGTTGTGGTTGTCACAACGTGAGCATGTGGAACTGGGTTTGGATAAACACCTGCCGCAATCAGACCCGCAACGTGTGCCATATCAACGAATAAGTAAGCATTGATAGCATCTGCGATTTCACGCATTTTAGCCCAATCAACCACGCCTGAATACGCAGAGAAACCACCGATAATCATTTTTGGTTTATGTTTTTCAGCTTGCGCTTTGATATCGTCGTAGTCAATCTTACCGCTTTCATCGATGCCATAAGGAACGATATTGTACAATTTACCAGAGAAGTTAACTGGGGAACCGTGAGTTAAGTGGCCGCCGTGCGCCAAATTCATACCCAGCACAGTATCACCTGGTTGTAGCAATGCCATGTAAACTGCCGCATTCGCTTGTGAACCAGAGTGTGGCTGCACGTTTGCGTAGTCTGCACCAAATAATTCTTTTGCGCGGTCAATCGCTAATTGCTCAACGACATCAACATACTCACAACCGCCGTAATAGCGTTTGCCTGGATACCCTTCTGCATATTTATTGGTTAGCTGAGAACCTTGAGCCTGCATGACTCGTGGACTGGTATAGTTTTCAGAAGCAATTAATTCAATGTGTTCTTCTTGACGTTGTACTTCTTGCTCCATTGCTTCCCATAATTTTGGATCATAGTCTGCAATATTCATTTCACGCTTTAACATTCGCTTCTCCTGCCTCAGCAATTCAATAGGTTGACAATCAATTCATCGCAATAGCACACAGTGTAAACTCTTTTTCGTTCTTGAGATAGCCCTAAAGAAAAAATATACGCAAACGATTGCATTAATTTTTTTCACGTCATTTACCACTTTCAGCCTCATTATAAAATAGCTCAAATTTTAAATTTTGACGGAGGAATATCTGGTATTGCGAGTCCCTTCTCATTATGTGCCTATTTTTGCCCTATTTTGTCTATTTGCATCTTTACAGATACCCTTAAATATTATAAGTTGTATTTAAAATGCATGTTTATAAATAAACTTTATGTCTCTCATAAAAGTGAAGATTTTCGGCACAAAATTCAGCTATCCCACTGAAAATTAAGTGCTATATTTTTGGATGGTTCAGAAAAAATTCCAAACTCTTCCTAACAGAGAACATGAAAAAAATTCAGGAGCACCTGTATGTTAGACAGTCAAACTATCGCTATCGTTAAATCAACCATTCCTGCTATCGCAGCCACTGGACCAAAACTTACCGCACATTTCTATGACAGAATGTTCAATCAACATCCTGAATTAAAAGATATTTTCAATATGACTCACCAAGCTAATGGTGCGCAACGTGAAGCATTATTTAATGCAATCTGCGCTTATGCTGTGCATATTGAAACCCCTGAAGCATTAATTTCTGCCGTTGAAAAGATTGCGCAAAAACACGTTAGTTTAAATATTAAACCTGAACATTACCCTATCGTCGGCGAAAACCTACTGGCTGCCATTGATGAGCTCCTCAATCCTGGTCAAGAAGTGCTTGATGCATGGGGCAAAGCCTACGGGGTATTAGCCGATATCTTTATTGGTCGTGAAGCCTCAATTTACCAAGAAAATGCCGATAAAAATGGGGGTTGGGAAGGTTTACGCGAATTTAAACTGAAACAAAAACAGCCACAAAGCGATGTTATTACTAGCTTTGAGTTCGTCCCTGTTGATGGAAAACCCGTCGCAGGCTATCGCCCAGGTCAATACATCACAATTTATATTAATCATGATGGATTCGAGAACCAAGAGATCCGCCAATACTCCTTAACGACAGCACCTAATGGCCAAAGTTACCGTATCGCAGTAAAACGCGAAGACCAAGGCGCTGTGTCTAATTTCTTGCATCAGCACATCAATGAAGGGGATAGTATTTATTTAGCACCACCATGTGGTGATTTCTTTATCGATGTTGATAACCAAACGCCCGTCACACTCATCTCAGCAGGCGTTGGCCTGACGCCAATGTTAAGCATGCTAAACCACCTGACGCAACAAGGCCATGAAGCAACGATCAACTGGCTACATGCGGCTGAAAATGGAGCTGTTCATGCGTTTAACCACGAAATCCAGCAATTGATGGCCAAACAAAAAATGGGGCATTCTGCCATTTGGTTTAACCAGCCTCGAGGCAGTGACCGCCTCGGCTTTGATTACCAATATGAAGGATTAATGGATTTACAGAAAGTACGTGAATGGATTGACCAACCGAATATGCAATTCTATTTCTGTGGTCCAGTAGGCTTTATGCAACATGTGGGTCAACAATTAATTTCGATGGGTGTTGATGCCGATGCTATCCATTATGAGTGCTTTGGCCCACATAAAGTGCTGTCCCTGAATTAATAGATAAAAAAATGCTCTTCGGTTTAGAAGAGCATTTCCTGAAACGTATCAGCCAAAAGAAACTGTTCTAATGGCTTGGTGTTTGAAGTTTTTTCACAGCTTAGCGGTAACGGGCCGCATAAAAAATACACTGTTCTAATCCCATTCCTGTGTATTTACCGTTACCGCCTTTTAACCCTAAAGTTAAATTGCTTCCTCATCTTGCTCACCCGTACGAATACGGATCACACGTGCAACATCATAAACGAAGATTTTACCGTCACCAATTTTACCTGTTTGCGCTGTTTGCATAATAGTTTCAACGCAGTTTTCTACAATATCGTCAGGGACAACTATTTCAATTTTGACTTTCGGTAAAAAGTCCACCATATATTCCGCACCACGATACAGTTCGGTGTGCCCTTTTTGACGACCAAACCCTTTCACTTCCGTAACCGTCATCCCTGTGATCCCGACTTCCGCCAGTGCTTCACGTACATCATCAAGTTTAAATGGCTTTATAATTGCATCAATTTTTTTCATAAATAGTTCCTGTTATGACCAATTTTTACGGCCAAAACCTGAGGTGATCGGATAACGGCGGTCTTTACCAAAATTCCGCATGGTAATACGCGGCCCAACAGGTGCTTGTCGGCGTTTATATTCATTCAGATCAACCAAGCGCACCACTTTACGGACAACTTCTTTATCAAAACCTAGCTTGATAAGGTCATTCACGGATAAGTCTTTTTCAACATAACCTTCTAAGATAGCATCTAATATATCGTAAGGCGGCAAGCTATCTTGGTCTAACTGCCCTGGAGCCAGTTCTGCAGATGGCGGCCTATCAATCACACGCTGTGGAATAGCGGGTGAAAGTGTATTGCGATATTTTGCCAGTTCAAAAACCAATGTTTTTGGCACATCTTTTAACACATCAAAGCCGCCAGCCATATCACCATACAGTGTTGAGTAACCCACTGCAGACTCACTCTTATTACTGGTCGTCAGGACTAAACGGCGGCGTTTATTGGACATCGCCATTAAAATAACAGCACGGCAGCGAGCTTGTAAGTTTTCTTCGGTGGTATCAACCGCAGTTCCTTCAAACATTGGACTTAATTGCGCCATGAATGAATCAAACATCGGTTCGATAGAGACAATATCAAATTCCACACCTAACAACTCAGCTTGTTCTTTGGCATCATGAATGCTCATTTCTGAGGTATAACGGAACGGCATCATCACCGCTTGCACACGTTCTTTACCGATAGCATCTACCGCGATAGCCACTGTTAAACCAGAGTCGATCCCTCCAGATAACCCAAGGATTGCACCATTGAAACCGTTTTTATTGATATAATCGCGAGTCGACATCACTAAGGCTTGATATACCTGCGCGACAGGATCATTTTCAATAAACACACTACCTTCACTTACCAATTCCAGCTCATCAAATTGTACCGTAACAACTTGTTCTTTGAATTCGGGTAATTTAAAGGTTTGTTTGCCTTTATTTGCAATGACTTTCGAGCCACCATCAAATACCAACTCGTCTTGTCCACCCACTTGGTTGAGGTAAACGATAGGCATGTGAGTGCGTTGGCAATGGTCAACCAGTAAGTCGCTACGGATATGTTCCTTGTGAATATCATACGGTGATGCATTGATAGTTAGTAATAACTCGGCTCCAGCACCTTTCACCGCATCAACAGGCTCGTCATACCAAATGTCTTCACAAATCAATAAACCTAATTGATAGCCTTTGAATTCTACCACGCAGGTTTTTTCAGCTGCGCTGAAATAGCGCGGTTCATCAAAAACACCGTAGTTTGGTAGTTCTTGTTTAAAATAGCGAGCATGCAATTTCCCTTGATAGAAGAAAGAAAGTGCATTGAAAATTTCGTCCCCTTCATAGCAAGGGTGGCCGACAATAATTGCCGTTTCTGCACTCGCCTTTTGCAAACGTTCAAGCTGAGCTTCACATCTGTCTTCAAAATCTGCACGGAAAATTAAATCCTCAGGCGGGTAGCCTGTCAGAGACAGTTCTGAAAACATCACAATATCGGTTTGTGAGGCTTGTTCACTCACGACTTGTAACATTCGATCGCAATTACCTTCGATGTCACCGACTAACCAGTTAAGTTGTGCGAGTGAAATATTAAGCTTACGGCTCATAACGTGTTTCTTCTCCCGAAGCGTGAATACGGTTTACCTTGTCCACGTAGATTATATAGGTGAATAATAGTTAATTATTCTTTAAAGTCATTAGCTTCCAAATCGTGGCGGCCAAGTAATTTATAAAATTCTGTGCGATTTCGTCCAGCCATGCGTGCGGCTTGTGTGACATTGCCTTTCGTCATCTGCAATAACTTGCGTAAATAATTCAATTCAAATTGATTACGTGCTTCAACAAAGGTTGGCAAGGCAGTATTTTCACCTTGTAACGCCTGGCTAACAAGGGCTTCACTAATAACAGGAGATGTTGTTAACGCTACACATTGTTCAATCACGTTAACCAACTGGCGTACATTACCTGGCCAAGTTGCTGTCATCAGGCATTTCATCGCATCACTTGAAAAACTGCGAACAAAGGGCTTATGCCGAGACGCAGATTCTCTCAATAAATGATTTGCTAATAATGGAATATCTTCTGCACGTTCATTTAATGCAGGAATACGTAAATTAACCACATTCAGGCGATAATAGAGATCTTCACGAAACTCATTTTTTTCCATCGCTTTGGGTAAATTACGGTGTGTTGCAGATAAAATACGCACATCGATGTCTAAGTCGCGATTGCTCCCTAATGGGCGAACTTTGCGTTCTTGTAACACCCGCAATAGTTTTACCTGCAAGGGCATTGGCATATCGCCAATTTCATCAAGAAACAGTGTGCCACCACTTGCGGCAAAAAACAGCCCCTCGCGGTTACTCACTGCCCCCGTAAAGGCACCTTTTGCATGACCAAATAGTTCAGATTCTAAAAGTTGTTCTGGCAATGCGCCACAATTGATAGCAATAAAGGGTTTACGGGCGCGCGGACTTGCTTTATGAATGGCCTGCGCTAACACTTCTTTACCCGTTCCACTTTGGCCGTTAATCAGTACACTAACGTCTGATTGTGCCACCATATGGGCTTGTTCAAGAAGACGTATCATTAAAGGGCTGCGGGTGACTATCCCCGAACTCCACTCTTCATCACTCATCGGTGAAGAAGATAAAGCAAGTGCTTCATCAATAGCTTTATATAAAGCATCTTTATCAACAGGTTTCGTTAAAAAGCTGAACACGCCACGTTGTGTCGCAGCAACGGCATCAGGGATTGAACCGTGTGCCGTTAAGATGATAACTGGCATATTAGGATGCGCTTTTTGAATTTCATCAAACAGCGCCATTCCGTCCATCTCATCCATGCGTAAGTCACTTATCACCAAATCTAACTTTTCTTTCTGTAAGATTTTAAGTGCTTCAGGGCCACTTTCCGCAGTGGTCACTTTAAACCCTTCACTGCTTAACCGCATCCCAAGTAACTTAAGTAAGCTAGGGTCGTCATCAACGAGCAGTAAACTTGCCGACTTACGGTTTGTCATTATTTCGCGTTCTCCGATGAAGGTTGTTCTACAGGAGGCTCTGCGGGTTTTGCTGCGTCAGATGAGGTTTCTTTATCGCCTTCAACAACGCTTTCGACTTCTTTTTCCGTTTCATTAGTGCTTTTTTTCCGTGAGGAAAGTTGACGCTCAATGTCTGTTAAGTTTTCGAGTTTGCGCGATGTTGTATTCAGTTCAAAAGCTAACTTAGCGTTGTCTTCTTTTAAGCGATCAAGCTTAGTATCCATTTCTTGCTGTAAGCGTTTATAGCGCGCACCTGCATCTGAAAGGTTAATAATTTGCACTTGTTGCTCACGCCATAACTGTAATAAAGGGCGTACCGCAGTTGGAAAACTGAGGCTATATGTATTAATGCTGTCGAGCATTTTTCGCCGCTCGGCAATCGTTGGGTCAGCTGAATTTAACAGTATATTTTGTTGAAATGCATCTGACCAATTTGTAACCTCTATTTTGCTTGCATTTTCACGTGCTTGTGAAGTTTCTGTGCGATCTGCACAATCCATCATACGCAACCAAAATAGCGCATTTTCACGAGCAGCAGGCTGGTCATTTTCCCAAATCGTATCGCATGATGCATAACGATAATCAGTCACTTTCACTTCAGGCACAACCACTTGTGCCAGCGTTTCCAGTGGCGATTGACCATTTTTTGCTACGCACCCGCTTAGGATAAGGGTAAAGAATACCGCCCCAAAGCTGACCCCTGTTCGTCTCATCACGAATGGGCTTATTTGATTAAGTTTATTTGGCAGTGCTTTACGATAAAGCACTGCCAAAAAATCTGTAGACCGATTGACCATTATTCATTCTCTGCTGTTAGAGGCAGTTCAATTCTAAAACAGACATCTGCTGATTTATATGGGACTAGTGAGAGTTCTCCGCCCATTTGTTTTATACAATCTTGTGCAATACTTAACCCCAACCCACTCCCTTTCACCGCACCTTTTCTTTGCAAGGACCCTTGGTAAAAAGGCTCAAAAATCATGCTTTGCTCAGATTCGGGAATTGGCGTACCTGTATTTGCAACTTCAATCAGCAGTTTATTGCCTGTTTGACGACTCGTGATCCAAATATTACCTGATTCGCCACCATAGTGCACCGCATTGGAGTAGATATTATCAATAACTCGCCCAAGTAAAGTGGGTTCCGCTAAACAGCTTTCGACTTTTAAACGGACTTCCGTTTTAATATTTTTGGCTCTAGCAGGTAAATTATGTGCATTAACAATATCTTCAATCAATTTATTTAGGTCAACTAATTGGGCTTCTGGTGGGTCATCAACCAATTTACGATTATAATCGAGTAACTGCTCAATAAGTTGCTGAAGATGCTTACTGCTATGATCAAGAATTTCAACAACCTCCCTTTGAGAGTCAGTTAATGGCCCTGCGACTTCATCAGCAAGTAATTCGGTGCCTTCTCGCATACTGGCGAGTGGTGTTTTTAACTCATGGGAAATATGACGTAGAAACTCATGTCGTTGAGACTCAAGCCAAGCCAAGCGCTCACTTAGCCAAATAATACGCTGAGCGATTGTACGAAGCTCTCTTGGTCCTTTAAAGCGTTCAATGTTACTGGCTAGAGTTCGGCCAGTACCAAGGCGATTGATCATTCGCTCAATGACTTTCACTGGCCCAATAATCATTCGAGTAAATAAAGTCACTAATAGTGCACTGAGTAAGAACAAGATCAAACTTTGCCAACCGAATAATTGCCCTTTATTTGCAATTGCTTTTTGCAACTGTTCCCCACGGCTAAAAATCACATCGCGAGTTTCCTGTACAAGTGCGGTATTTTCTGCTGAAAATTGCTCCAAGGCTTGAGTGACTTTCGCGGTAGGCTCATTATTTTCACATGCCACTATTTTAAGTTGTGTTAATGTTGCAGTGAGCTTTGAGGTGTCAGATGTTTGAGGCAAAATGGTTTTTTGCCTTTCAAACATTTGTTCATAATCGGCAAATTGTTTTTGGTATTGGGTTTGCAAAGCTGCATCTTGTAATACGCAATATTGTCGATAGCTTCGCTCCATTTCCAATGCGAGACTGCTCATTACCTCACTGCGCCTAGCATCCAGTAAAGTAGTTTTATTGATATTTGCGGCTTGGTTACTCAGTTGTTCTAAGCTTTGATACGCTTGATATGCCAAAACTAATAAAGGCAACAAGACGAGCCAAAATGCCATCACAACCAGTTGGCGCAAGGAACGCGGGAAAAAACGCCATTTGCTCAATACATTCATCTCATACCCATTAAACGTATTTCAATGGTAGCAGAACTCTCTCCCGTGCGAAAAGGTGAATTCGGGTTCTGAGTTCCATAGCATAAAAATCAGACTAACTATGACTGAGCCGCTGCAATGAACGTGCCAATTTTTGTATAAAAATGAGTATTTTCAGTGAGGTATACCCTAAGATGGAATATATTAGAGTATTTATTAATATCCTCTAAATAATTCGGATTGCAGCTGAGCGCAGGTAACGACGTTGTGGTTCGAAGTATAACAGACATAGGAAGGCGGAGATAAGGATCGACCTTAACTCCGCCAGCGATGATTTACTGCTTGTATAGGATTATGTCTTTACATTAAAGATAATCATATAGGTGGTGCCTCACTCCACGTGTCGCCCTGTGTTTGATAAGGCCCGAAGGCGAGTATCTGTGCTGTTGGACGGTAGGCACCTTACTTTGGCGTCATTCTGGCTTTATGTGGTATGTTCCCAACTATTTTTGGACCGACATAATGAATTGAATGAGCAACTGCATATTATTATGCACAACTCATGCCAACTTTTCAAGTAAATATCTAACTCATTAAAAAATAAGCAAATTAAATTTATTACTTCTTTTAACTCTTTCTGAATACGCTGAAACGGTTTATCCGAACCTTCAGTTTGTCGCTAATTTAAGACACTCAAAAGCTCAATTTATAAAAACTTTATTTATCATAGAGATAAGTGTCTCCTTTTGGCGACAGTACATATGGGGTGTTGTCGCTAATTTTAGACAACGAGGAAAAAATGCTAACTCTACGCTGCTTATTTTATCTTTCCACCAAGAAATAATTAATAATATTTATAGTTTCACAAAAAACATTTCCCACCTCAATCTTAAAATTCACAATAAAAAAAACATAAAAACCAAAATAATACACTAGGTTAATCAATTAAATTCAAATAAAGCAATTCAATAACTATTTACCTTTACACTTTAACAAATTTAAACAATACTTAATATTGATAATCGATGCATGTTCTCACTTTGAAATTAATAATTGGAGATTGTATGAATCCTACTTCAGAAACTTCAAACAAAGCAGAAAATATTGACATTGCCGTCCGAGTCATTGAAAAAGTGACGGGTTACATGTTTCAAGCAGCATTACGGGCAGCAGTCAAATTAAACATTGCAGAATATTTAAAAGATGGGCCTAAAACGTCACAAGAGTTAGCAGAAATTATTAATGGCAAACCAAAAGTTATCCATAAAACACTACGTATATTAACAACTCAAGGTATTTTTAAAATACAGGATGATTTGCACTTTGCCTTAACCCCCGAAGCTGAGTTTTTACTTCCTGACCATCCTTATTCATTACGTCAAGCGATACTCATGCTAACAGATAAGACTTTCTGGATGCCTATACATAATCTTGATGAAATTATTCTTGGCAAACCTGTATTTAAAAATATGTTTGGAGGGACATTCTTTGAATACTGGCAGAAAAATGTTCACTTACCTGACAACTTTGATGTCGGCATGTCATCTATGTCTCGCATTGAAAATGAATACGTTATTAATGCATATCAATTCCCAGAAAATATTGTGATTGCAGATATTGCTGGAGGCTTAGGAGCATTACTTTTTGAGGTATTAAAAAGAAACCCCACCACTAAAGGCATTCTATTTGATCAGCCTCATGTATTAAAACAAACAATATTACCTCTACTCGGTGACGATTCGCGCTGGACCACCTACCCCGGTTCATTCTTCGAAAAATGCCCTGAAGCTGATATTTATTTACTCAAATACATTACTCATGACTGGCCAGAAGACAGTGTAATTAATATTTTAAAAACCATTCGCCGTGCGATGAAAACAACATCAAAACTCTTGCTCATTGATTGCATCGTCGCTGATGATAACAAAGTAAATATTGGTAACGATATAGACTTAATTTGTTTAAGCCTTTCACCCGAAGGTGGCGAACATACTATCAGTGAGTTTGAGACATTATTAAGCAATGCGGATCTTAAACTTAACAGAATAATCGATACCCATTGTCATATTCATATTCTTGAAGCTATACCTATATAATTTGATTAAACCAATGAATGCCGACCTTAGGGTACAAGTGATAGGTAGGCATTTTATCCATTGAATAAAACCACCGACATTTCTGATACACTTCAGAATTCTCAACCTTCTTCCTAGCTTATCCTTTCTCATCTTGATATAAGATTTCTCAATACCCTATTCATCACAGAATATAACAACATGATAAAAATCGCCTTAGTTGATGACCACGTCGTTGTGCGCTCTGGTTTCGCACAGTTGCTGACCCTAGAACCCGATATTTCCGTTGTCGGACAGTATGCTAGCGCCCAAGAAGCATTGCCAAAGCTTCTTAATTTAGAGATTGATGTCGCTATTATGGATATCTCCATGCCAGATGAAAATGGTTTGCAGTTGTTATCACGACTTCGCCAAAAAAAGCCAGACTTCAAAACCATTATTCTCAGTATTTACGATACCCCTGCTTTTGTGCAAAGCGCCTTAGACGCAGGGGCCAGCGCTTATTTAACCAAACGCTGCGGGCCAGAAGAGCTGGTACAAGCGGTACGTTCTGTTCACCAAGGGGGATGCTATTTATGCGCAGACGCCATGCGAGCGCTACGCCATTCGCCGCAACAACATCAAGGGATGCAAGAATTAACGCCTCGGGAGCGGGAGATTTTTGATTTACTCGTAGCAGGCCTCAGCGTTAAAGTGATTGCAGAACAACTCGAGCTTAGCCATAAAACAGTGCATGTCCATCGCGCTAATGTGCTCGGTAAATTGCAATGCGAAAACACCATTGACCTCGTACACTACGCACTAGAGCACAACCTTATTTCAAGGTCTTAATGGCATGAGTAAAAACCTGCGTTTAACACTTCAATCTATTTTTCTACTCTTTACCTACTCATTGCTGTGGATTGGGTTGTGGATCATTGGTTTTTATTTAAGTGAAAACAGCTTTCAGGCAACCTTATTTTTACCGCAAGGGCTGCGCCTTGCCTTAATGATCATTCTCTGGCGGCGCTATTGGCCTACTTTGCTACTTAGCGAAGGTATTTTGAATTTTTGGTTATCTGGGGAGCAACTGCTTTTCCAACCGATTTTACTGCTATCTCCACTATTAAGCCTTGGTGTGGCTTTTGTTATTCAAGATATTTGGTGGCGCTATACTTTATATTGGCAACGTTTATTATTGTTGCTAGCTGGTGTCGCTGCAAACAGTGTGCTTCATGCATTGCTGTTTGGCTGGCTATCATCCTATTCCATTAGCCAACTCTTTTTAACGACATTCACTGGGGGGATATTACTCTCCCCATTTGTTTACCTTATCTATGAATACCTGCATGAGCAGCACTACCAAATGTTGCTTGACTATGGAACTCCCGACAAACAATTACGTACTTCTTTGATTGTTTGGTGTTTTTTATTTTGTGTAGTGGGATTAAGTGCCCAAGTCTTTTTCGCACCTGAAATCGAACGTTTGATTGTTTTACTGGTGTTTATTCCAAATGTGTTTATGGCTTACCGCTATGGCTGGCAAGGAGGGGTGCTTTCCGCATTATTAGGCAGTTTAATTATTACTTTTGCGCGGCAATTTCACGGTGCTTTTGCAGACTTAGAAGAACTGGAAATGTTTCTCAGCACTCAAGCCTTAATCGGTATTGGGCTGGGGATTGCCATTAGCCGCCAAAAACAGCTCGCCAATAACCTACAACGTTATCGACAACGCTTAGAACAAGAGCTAAAAGCACGACGTGATCTGATGCGCCAATTAGTTCATACTGAAGAAGATATCAAAAAAGCCATCGCCCGCGAATTGCATGATGAAATTGGGCAAAATATTACCGCCATTCAGATTCAATCCATGTTAGTCAAGAAAACAGCGCCAGACTCATTAAGCCACCAAGCGGCAAGCCAAATTAATGAGCTTGCTCAGCAAATTCACCAATCGACTCGGCAACTGTTGCGCCAATTGCGTCCGCCTGTATTGGATGAGATGTCCCTCGAGAATGCGCTCACCCATTTAATCGCAGAATTTTCCTTTCCTGAAAATAATATTCAATGCCATTTTCGCTATGCGCTACAAGAAACCCCCGTCAATGAAACCGTTCTATTTACGTTGTACCGCCTTGTTCAGGAATTACTTAACAATATCAGCAAACACGCGAAAGCCACACAAATCCACATTTCACTAGCGCAAATAGGTGACTCGATCCAGCTTGTTGTTGATGATAATGGCGTGGGTATTCCCTTTAGCAAACGCACGAGTGGCTTTGGTTTACGCGGTATTGAAGAACGCGTTAGAGCTTTAGGGGGAGATTGGACTCTCACCACACAAAACGGTACGCAAATAATTGTTAACTTGCCCACATTTTAAGATAAAACATCACAAAAATAGGAATTATTCCTAGTCCTCTAATACCTTCTCTCATCCCTTTTGTTAAAAACTTGATTACATTTTGCCAAACACGAGAAATACCATCATGACAGGTCAACATACATTGGATTTGGATAGCACTTATCGCTTTTGGCGCCGCCGACTGATGTTATTCATGATAGTGGGTTATGCCACCTTTTATCTGACGCGAAAAAGCTTCAATTTTGTCATGCCTGTCATGCAGAGCGAATTGCTGCTCGACAAAAGTGATATTGGCTGGATTGCCACGGCGTTTTACCTGACTTATGGCATTTCCAAGTTTTTATCGGGTATTTTCCACGATATCACAGGCTACCGCTGGTTTATGGGTGCAGGTCTTGTGATGACGGGGCTACTGAATATCATTTTTGCCTATTGTTTATCGTTCCCTGCCCTTTTGTTGGTATGGACGCTAAACGGATTTTTCCAAGGTTGGGGATGGCCACCTTGTGCACGAATTCTCACTCACTGGTACTCACGTAATGAACGTGGTTTCTGGTGGGGGTTGTGGAATATCTCCATCAATCTCGGCGGCATGCTGTTGCCTTTGCTCACTGCGCTGTTAGCAACACAATACAGTTGGCAAATGGCATTGATAGTGCCAGGGTTGATTGGTGTGGGGGTTGGGCTTTGGTTATGTCGCCAGCTGCGAGGAACACCACAAGAAGAGCAACTACCCAGTGTTGGGCAATGGCGCCAAGATGTGCTGGAGCTACGCCAAGAGCGTTTATCCCCCCCGATGCCAATGTGGGTGATTTTAAAAGACGCGATTGTTTTCAACCGCATGATTTGGTTATTAGGTTTCTCCTATATTTTGGTTTATCTCATTCGTATGGCGATAAACGACTGGGGAAATCTCTGGTTAACAGAAACACACGGCACCAATTTACTCAGTGCCAACGCAACATTGTCGTTATTTGAATTAGGTGGGCTACTTGGCGCACTGTGCTCAGGATGGGGCTCTGATATTTTGTTTCGCGGGCAGCGGGCACCAATGATTTTGCTGTTTTCATTGGGGTTGTGTATCTCAGTCAGTGCTTTGTGGCTTACCCCTATTCATCATTACGCTTTACTCGCAGTGTGTTTTTTTGCTATCGGCTTTTTTGTTTTTGGACCACAAATGTTAATCGGTCTCGCTGCAACAGAATATTGTCATAAAAAAGCAGCGGGCGCGGTAACGGGTTACCTTGGGTTGTATGCCTATCTAGGGGCTGCAATTGCAGGGTGGCCGCTCTCTCAAGTCATCGCACATTACGGTTGGTCAGGGATGTTTACCTTACTAGCCAGTGCCGCTGCCTTGATGGGGCTACTGCTTATGCCGCTTTTGATTGCGAATGTCAGCAAACGAGAGCACATGGCAGGATCTGTTTCACCCTCTGATAATTAAAATCTGATAAAGGATTGAAAATGAAACTGAAAACTCTCTCTACTCTAATCGCAGCAGGCTTATCCCTCGCCGCAATTTCGACCACTGCAAGTGCGGCGGGTCGCCTTGTGGTTTACTGTAGTGCAACCAACGCGATGTGCGAAACAGAAACCCAAGCATTCGCTAAAAAATATGATGTGAAAACTACGTTTGTACGTAACGGCTCAGGCAGTACTTTAGCTAAAATCGAAGCTGAAAAACGTAACCCACAAGCAGACGTGTGGTATGGCGGTACATTAGACCCACATTCACAAGCAGGAGAAATGGATTTACTTGAGCCATACAAATCACCAAAACTCGATGAAATTATGCCTCAATTCCAAGACCCTGCAAAACGCAAAGGTAACTATTCCTCTGCGGTTTACATCGGAATTTTAGGCTTTGGAGTGAATAAAGATCGCTTAAAAGAAAAAGGCTTACCTATTCCAACTTGCTGGAAAGATTTAACCAAACCTGAGTATAAAGGTGAAATTCAAATCGCTGACCCACAAAGCTCAGGAACTGCGTATACCGCACTAGCAACATTTGACCAACTTTGGGGTAACGAGCAAGCCTTTGATTACCTGAAAAAATTAAACTCTAACATCTCTCAATACACCAAATCAGGTATTGCCCCAGCACGTAATGCCGCACGTGGTGAGTCTGCCATTGGTATCGGCTTCTTACATGATTATTCATTAGAAGTGGAAAATGGCGCACCACTAGAATTAATCGCACCATGTGAAGGTACGGGCTATGAAATAGGCGGGATCAGTATCCTGAAAAATGCCCGTAACATGGATAATGCTAAACTGTTCGTGGATTTCGTGTTGTCTAAAGAAGCCCAAGAGCTGAGCTGGAAAGAAGGTAAATCTTACCAAATCCTCACCAATACTACGGCGGAATCGTCCCCAATTTCGTTAAAACTGAACGACCTGAACCTGATTAATTACGATATGGACAAATACGGTGATGCCGATGTCCGTAAGAATTTAATCAACAAGTGGGTTACTGAAGTCAAAATGAGCAAATAACCACCCTGTGCGGCGTGAACGCGCCGCACTGAGCACTTACTTAACTAAAATAAAAATTAATTTAATTAAGCTCTAAATAGTTTGGGTTGTCACAAGGCGGCAAGCGACCTTATTCCGAGGAACATACACAAGCATGTGACTAGGATAACAAAGCAAAGCCAATACCGTGACAGCGCAAAATATAACTAGATAAAAATTCTAACTATTATCATTAAGCTCTAAATAGTTTGGGTTGTCACAAGGCGGCAAGTGACGTTATTCCTAGGAGCATACACAAGTATGTGACTAGGATAACAGAGCGCAGCCAACACCGTGACAGCGCAAAATATGACGAGCTTAGGGGGATCTATGTCTCAAACCCTAGCTCTGACACCACCTAAAAAGCGAGATAGCACCTTTTTTTGGCTGCTATTGGCATGGGTTGGTTTCGCCTTGTTACCGTCTTGGAGCCTTGATTATGGCTTACTTGACTCAACACAAGATGAAATCCTCGCCGCTTATGGTTGGAGCAGCATAAACATTAGTTGGCTTTGGTATCTCTTGCCATCTGTACTGTTTATTCGCCCGTTAACACCAGCGAATCGTTATCATAAAACACGCCATTACTTCGATATTGCTGTCGCGGCTATCACTGCCGTTGTGGTGATCATCACGGCTTACTTTGATGGTAAGGGCCTTGGTTATTCCGCCATTGTGCTGTTTATTGCCCTAGGTATGGTGATGACGCACGCGTTAACCCGCCTTGAGTGGCTGGGTGGCGACCAATTCGTCATTGGGTCGCTTATCACCGTTATCGCACTGATCACGTTGTTTATCGTCTTCCCAAGTGTAGCCATTTTTATCCCCATGTTTACCGATGGTAATGGGGATTTCGCGCCATTTGCCTTTGTGGCAATTTTAACGCAATCCCATATTGTTCAGGTTATCATTAACTCGGTATTTCTCTCTTTAGCCGTGGGAGCTGGCTGTACCTTCTTTGGGTTAATTTTAGCTATCTACACCACACGTATTGCGAAACGTTCTGCCATTATTGGTCGCGTATTTTCTATCCTACCTATCGTTACACCACCTTTTGTTGTGGGCCTTGGTGTCACCTTGATGATGGGGCGCTCAGGTTATATTACTGAATTTCTGGCGACTTACATGGGGTTAGAAAATACCAACTGGCTGTATGGCTTTACGGGAATTTGGCTCGCACAGGTTCTGGCCTTTACCCCAATGTCATTTATGATTTTGGATGGTGCGATTAAAACCATTCACCCATCATTGGAAGAAGCCTCTTATACCCTGCGCGCTAATCGTTACCAAACCTTCTTTAATGTGTTTATGCCATTATTGAAACCTGCATTAGCTAACGCATTTTTAATTGTTATTGTTCAGTCACTGGCCGACTTTAGTAACCCATTAGTGTTAGGCGGTAACTTCGATGTATTAGCGACGCAAATTTATTTCTATATCACAGGTTCTCAGTTAGATTACCAAGCAGCCAGTACCTTGGGCGCTTCCTTGTTAGTCTTCTCTCTGTTGGTATTCTGTGTGCAATATATGTGGATTGGTAAACGTTCGTACGTCACGGTTTCGGGTAAATCTTATCGTGGTGATGTCCAACCCTTACCATCGTCTTTAATTGCCACTGTCACGACATTCTTAGCGATTTGGGTCGCCTTTAACGTTCTGTTATACGGTAGCATTTTCTACGGAAGCTTTACGGTGAACTGGGGTGTGGATTACACCTTAACGTTAGATAACTTTATTAAGTTATTCGGTCAAGGTATGAGTGATGGCGCATGGCCTTCATTGCTCGATACCCTTCTGTATGCAGGAATTGCCGCACCGATCACCGCAATTCTGGGTCTATTAATTGCCTATATCGTGGTGCGCCAAGATTTCCGCGGTAAGAAAACCATCGAATTCACCACCATGTTATGTTTCGCCGTACCTGGTACAGTTGCGGGTGTGTCATACATCTTAGCCTTTAACGACACACCGTTCTATTTAACAGGTACAGCGGCCATCGTAATTATTTCGATGACTATGCGTAACGTTCCTGTGGGGATCCGTGCTGGCATCGCAGGATTAGGCCAAATTGATAAATCATTAGATGAAGCGTCGCTGAGCTTACGAGCAGGTTCTATGCGTACTATTTTCTTTATCTTACTGCCGCTCTTGCGCCCTGCGATTTTATCCGCGCTGATTTACAGTTTTGTACGAGCGATTACCACTGTTAGTGCAATTGTGTTCTTGGTTACTCCTGATACACGCGTAGCCACCGCTTACATTCTTAACCGTGTTGAGGATGGTGAGTATGGTGTTGCGATTGCTTATGGCTCCATTTTAATTGTGGTCATGCTCGCAATTATCTTCTTATTTGACTATTTGATTGGCGAAGCCCGTGTTTCACGTTCCAAAGCCAAAAATGCACAGTAATCATGGAGTAACTGACATGACACAACCGAATTCTTGTGAAACAACTAGTTTTGTTGAATTAAAAAATGTGACTAAACGCTTTGGTAGCAACACGGTTATCGATGATTTAAGTTTGTCCATTCCCCAAGGCAGCATGGTGACCTTATTAGGTCCATCGGGTTGCGGAAAAACTACCGTTTTACGTTTAGTGGCAGGGCTCGAAAAGCCGACCGAAGGCCGTATGTTTATTGATGGGGAAGATGTAACCGACCGTTCAATACAACAGCGCGATATTTGTATGGTGTTCCAGTCCTACGCTTTGTTCCCCCATATGTCATTAGGGGATAACGTAGGCTATGGCTTGAAAATGTTAGGGTTACCGAAAGCTGAGATCAAAAAACGCGTTGATGAAGCATTAGAGCTGGTGGATTTAGCTGGCTTTGCCGACCGCTTTGTTGACCAAATTTCGGGAGGACAACAGCAGCGTGTCGCCTTAGCTCGAGCGTTGATCCTCAAGCCAAAAGTGCTGTTATTTGATGAGCCGTTAAGTAACTTGGATGCCAACTTACGCCGTAGCATGCGTGAGAAAATTCGCGAGCTACAGCAGCAATTTAACATCACCTCCTTGTACGTTACCCATGACCAAAGTGAAGCCTTTGCGGTGTCTGATATGGTGTTGGTGATGAACAAAGGGAAAATCATGCAGCTAGGTTCCCCTCAAGAGTTATACCGCCAGCCAGCGTCGAAATTTATGGCGAGCTTTATGGGGGATGCCAATATTTTCCCTGCAACATTGACCGCGGATTCTGTGGATATCTTTAATTATCGCTTGCCTCGTCCTGCGCAAATTACCTCAACACAAACGCAAGTCACTGTGGGTGTTCGCCCTGAAGCCATTACCTTGAGTTTACAGGGTGAAGATAGCCAACGTTGTACGGTTACTCACGTTGCTTATATGGGACCTCAATACGAAGTTACTGTTGACTGGCATGGCCAATCCATGTTGCTACAGATCAATGCAATACAGTTACAACCTACTGTTGGCGAAAATCTTTATTTGCAGATCCACCCATATGGCATGTTTATTCTTGAGTAATATCCCACTCTTTGAATAATACTAAATGTCATTAGGTAACAAGGGAAACTTAGCATTGTGAATAGCACATTTCCCCTTCGCCCAAAAGGGCGGAGGGGAAATGTGCACCCATAAGAAAATAATCACTAAAAGCATATTATCGGTGACTTAAATATCAATTTTTATTTTTTTCTGAAAGTACAATTAACATACTTAGCAAAATAAATAACATACCAATTATCATTGAAATTGTCATCGACTCATCTAAAAGATAAGATGAAATCATCACACTAATGATTGGTGAAATAAGGATTGAGTATGATGAAAGCTTTGCGCCACCATGCCCTATCATATAATACCAAAGAACATAAACAATCACGCCATTAGCTAGCCCCATATAGATAATTGGTATATATACACTGATAAAAAACTCAGAATGTATATTACTCAATATGTTTAAATCAACATTTAAAAATGGAATTAATAAAATAAAAAAAACAAATGACACTACATTTTGATAAAATACTTTTGAAGTTAGGTTTATTTTCAAGGTGATTTTTTCAGATAAAATAGTTCCTAGTGCCCACATAAATGCACTTAATAAAATTATCACTTCACCAATACTTATACCAACTGGTGATATAAAGATAAAAATACCACTAATGCATAACAAAGATACAAATACTGACCTAGTTTCAATATGTTTATTCATTACACCCAATACAACTGTTGCCATTACTGGCATTGTATAAACAAGTACAGATGCCTTTACCGCTTCTGTATACTTTAACGCCAAACTATTTAATATAGGAACTAAAAAAACATTTAAAAAACCAAGTGGAATACTTTTTACAAAATCTCGCAAATTAAACCGACACCGACTAAAAAAGAAAAAAACAAAACACAAAAAAACAACTGAGATAATTAGTGAGTAGATTCTAAAAGCCCAAACACCTACTTGGTCAATCGCTAGTTTTGATATAGGAAATGCACTCCCCCATATAAATGATATTAAAATAGCACAAAGAAGTACTTTAATTTTTTTCATTATACCTCACAACTAATGCCATTCTTTTACTTGTTCTATTAGATGTCACTGCGGAAACGAAATGTGGGATTTTTCTTTTTTTTGTATCAAAAATTAAAATATTTAAATATGACGGGATAAAAGTATCTAAAATTGTCTTTTTATCCTTATCTAAAATCATCGTTAATCCTCCATAATTTGCTTCCCATTCCTTGGTTAGGTTAATGACAATACCTATCCCATCATCGGAGTCGCAATGTGTAGTTAGAAAATCATCTTTATCAAATCTGCTTAAGTACATGTTTGATATAATATTTATTTTACTTCCCGTTAGGTTTTCTAAAAAACTTTTAAATTTAACATCATTAACAACTGAAATTAAATTAGCATAAATTATTTTTATCTCATTAAAACATATTCTTCTATACGTTCAGTTAATTCATGCAATATTATTTCATTTTTCATATTTCCACCTTGAATTAATTTAATTTAATCTTAGTGTTATCTATATTGATAACACTAAGATTAAAAAGCATTAAATTAAGGCAGTCAATACCAACAAATTAATAAAAAACAACACCGTATAAATAATAAATATATTTAAAATACATATCATTTTAATATATGTATTTTTTTAAATACAATAAAAAAAGCAGCACCTAAGTTTCCTTAAATGCTGCTTTTAATAGCAAGGTTAATTATAAAAATGCTTTATATGGCAATTCAGGTTCATTTTTAAAGATATCGTTAAAACCACGAAAATGCTGATAATGCATACGGTCTTTATCCGTTGGGTAAGTATATTTGCCCCCCACTTGCCAGAAGAACGGTGCAAAGGTGTATTGCAAGCGCTCTTTTTTCATATTCCACAGCACTTCAATTTCCCGCGGGTCATTTTGGAAGTTTGCCCAAATATCATGGTGGAATGGAATAACCCGTTCACAATCTAATGATTCAGCTGCACGTAAAATATCCGATGAGGTCATTTTATCGGTCACACCACGCGGGTTTTCACCAAAAGAAAGCAGTGCGACATCAATATTGTAACGATTACCGTGTGCCGCATAATAGTTTGAATAGTGTGAATCACCTGAGTGATAAACCGAGCCGCCAGTGGTTTCAATTAAATAGTTGACCGCCCGTGAATCCATGCCATCCAAAATGTCCTTATCATAAGAAGAGACCCCTTGAGGTAGTGTCACTAGCGCCGTGCGGTCGAACGAATCTAATACGCGGATTTTCATGTCCCCCACTTCGAGTACATCACCGACTTTGGCGACAATACAGCGCTCAGCGGGCACTCCCCATTTTGTCCATAAATCCACGCACGCTTGTGGGCCAATAAACTTAACATGATCACCGCAGTTTTGCAGTACGGCCGCCGCCACGTTCACGTCGATATGATCAGCATGGTCATGGGACGCTAAAATGGCATCGACTTCTTTAATCGCAAATGGGTCAAGAGGGAAAATTGCTGTACGTAAGTTGGGTTGCAATGCTTCTACTCCGCCCATACGCATCATTTGATGCTGCTTGTTCATGAGTGGATTTTTTTGCGTTTTTTTCCCTGTTCCACACCAAAAATCGATGGAAATATTCGTATTACCTGCGCTTTTCAACCAAATACCTGTGCAACCTAACCACCACATTGAAAATGTATTCGGCTCAACAACCGTTTTTTCAATTTCTTCATTTAGCCAAGTTCCCCACTCAGGAAACGTGCTTAAAATCCAAGATTCACGTGTAATTTCATTGACTTTGCTCATAGTGATAATACCTTTTTCCAGAATTTTAGATGTCGGGAGCCCGATGCCTTAATGAGAGAATTAAGGCATGAAGGCAAATTGGTTTAAATTCAATAAATCAGGTAGTGGATGGGATTAAACGAGTATCACTCGCGTCCCTTGCGCTTGAATTCCTTTAATCACCTCAGGATTGGCATTTCTTCCCGTGATAAGAACATCAATTTTATTAGCTGGGCAAAATAACATTCCCGTTCGATGCCCCACTTTGGAACTGTCAACAACCACCACTAACTTGTCTATTTGATCTAGCATCTGTTGCTCTGCCACAGCGGTTAACATATCAGCTTTATATAAACCCGCTTCTGTTAGCCCCTTCCCTGACGTGAACATCCAGTTACCTGCGTAGCCCATCAGCGTATTGAGGGCTGGGTTTAAAAAGATGTTTTGTGCCTTATTATACTGCCCACCAATTAAAATGACGTCTTCATGGTCTTCATCAATCAAATAACTGGCCAGTGGAAAATAATTGGTCACAATCTGTACGTTTTTACCACAAAGCTGCTGCCCTAACATAAAGGCGGTTGAACCACAGTTAATCACTGCACTTTCCCCTGGTAGGCAAAGTTCAGCCGCTTTAATCGCGATTTCTGATTTTTCCTCGTAATGATCAGCACTATTAATATTGAGTGGTGTCCACTTACGCTTTTTCGTTTCAATTCGTTCTGCACCATTACGGACTTTCCGTAACTTACCCTGCTCGTCAAGCTTTGAAATATCACGACGCGCAGTAGCAGGAGACACATTAAACTGTTCGGTAATATGAGAAACGTTAATCACCCGCTGCGTTTCTAATAACGACAAGATTTCATTGTGTCTTTGCACTTCATTCATAACTATCGCCTTATTAAGAAATAATCACATCAATGACAACTTATGATTGAAAATGATTATTGGTGATTAGTTTTGATTCTATTTATCTCATCCAATATTGTCAACCTTTGCCTAAGCAAAAAATTGATATTTGATATAAATAAAATTATCATATTGATTTAAAAGGTTATTTTAAATTTTACGTGATCAAGTCGCCATTTATTTATTTTTTTACTGGTAAAAAAACAGACAAATGCAAACAATCATAAAAGAGCAATTCGTGATTACATTTGATCATAATTGATTTTTGCGCGACCGTTTATCCATTTTAAATGATTATATCGCAATAACACCAGATACGATCAATATGATTAATCTCTGACCCCTATAAATTACAAATACAATTTGATTAGAGGTAAAAATATGGATTTTTTATACGACGCTTTCTATATTTTTTACAGCCAAGTAATGACTAAAGCGCCTCTGTTACTCGGCTTAGTCACTTTTATTGGTTACTGGTTGCTAAAGCGCGATGGAACAACAATTCTCAAGGGAACAATCAAAACGATTGTTGGCTTTATGTTAGTGGGTGTCGGAGCCAGCACCTTGGTATCTAGCTTTAAACCTGTTATTGAAAAAATGTCTGAATATCATGGCCTCACAGGTTCAGTTATCGACCCATACACCTCAATGATGGCAACCATGGAAACCATGGGTGATAACTATTCGTGGGTCGGCTATACCGTGTTGTTAGCCCTCGCGATTAATATTCTTTTAGTGCTCTTTCGCCGCATCACGGGTATTCGTACCATCATGTTGACAGGCCATATCATGTTCCAGCAAGCTGGCTTGATTGCTGTTTTCTATTTTGTGCTAGGTTCAAGCATGTGGGAAACTATTTTGTACTCTGCAGTCTTGATGGCGCTGTACTGGGGGATCTCCTCCAATATTATGTTTAAGCCAACGCAAGAAGTGACTGGCGGTGCTGGTTTTTCTATCGGTCACCAGCAGCAGTTTGCCTCCTGGATAGCCACTAAGGTTGCCCCAAAACTTGGTGATAAAAAAGACAGTGTTGATAACTTAAAATTGCCAAAATGGCTGCATATTTTCCACGATAGCATCTCCGCGACGGCCATTGTAATGACGCTCTTTTTTGGCGTTATTTTGATTTCTTTTGGTCTGACTAACCTGCAAACCATGGCAGGCACCACGCATTGGACTATCTACATTATTGAAACAGGACTGAAATTTGCCGTTGCTATTCAAATCATCGTGACAGGTGTGCGAATGTTTGTTGCAGAACTGTCTGAAGCATTTAAAGGCATTTCCGAGCGCGTTATTCCTAATGCCGTGCTCGCCATCGACTGTGCCGCTATCTATGCGTTCTCGCCAAATGCGATGGTCTTCGGCTTTATGTGGGGTGCAATCGGCCAGTTTGCTGCTGTATTGGGTATGTTAGCCTTCAACTCACCCATTATGATCATCCCAGGATTTATTCCGATGTTCTTCTCCAATGCGACCATCGGTATTTTCGCTAACCACTTTGGCGGTTGGAAAGCCGTGATGAAAGTCTGTTTTGTGATGGGCGTCATCGAAATTTTAGGATCTGCATGGGCGATTGACTTAATCAACCGCCAAGGCACGGATTTTAGTGGCTGGATGGGTATGGCCGACTGGGCATTAGCGTTCCCAGTGATTATGCAAGGCTTGTCATTCTCAAAAATGTTCTTCTTTGTGATTGTCGCTCTTGCCCTTGTCTACATGTACTTTGCCGCGAAAAAACTGCGAGCAGAAGAGGATGCCGAAGGTGCCCTTGAAGCAGCCATTGAAACAATAGAAGAAGACGTTGAATCAGCCCCACTTGAACACAGTGGTGCTAAACCGGTGCGCATCTTAGCAGTATGTGGTAATGGGCAAGGTTCCTCTATGATGATGAAAATGAAAATTGGCCAATACCTTGAGAAAAAAGGTATCCCACACGTTATGGATTCCTGTGCGGTATCCGACTATAAATCGAAATTAACAGCAACAGACATTATCGTCTCGTCAAAACATTTAAGTTCAGAAATGGACCCAGGTGAAGGTAAGTTCGTCCTTGGCGTACAAAACATGCTCAATCCTAATTCATTCGGTGACGAGTTGCTAAATATCATTCACACCAATTTTATTCGTAATTAATCATGTTGATGCCTCGATAAACGTCCCCCCATAGCTATCGAGGCAATTATCACCCAAGAGGAAGTCATAATGGGATTCAAACAATCATTAATCGACAATAATTCTATTCAACTCCATGCCAATGCAGCCCATTGGCGCGATGCTGTTAAAATTGGCACAGATATGCTGGTTGCCTCTGGTGCAATCAAACCGACTTACCATGACGCCATCATCAGCAGTGTTGAAAAACTGGGCCCGTATATCTGCATCGCCCCGCATCTAGCCCTACCCCACGCGCGGCCTGAAGATGGCGTTATTCGCACTGCTTTTGCCTTAGTCACCTTAGAAAAACCCGTTATTTTTGATGGGGAAGATGAACCTGTCGACGTTTTAATTACACTTGCGGGTAGCTCTTCGGACGAACATATGGAAGGATTGATGGAGGTCACCCAAGTTCTTGACGATGAAGATAGTGAAACGGGTGTCGATCTTAACAAACTACGCCAATGCCACACAGCCGACGATGTATATCGCGTGATTGATGAGGCACTCGCGAAAAATGCTTAAAAGGATTCATTGATATGTATAAAGTGCTCGCATTAGATTTAGATGGGACGGTTCTGACAGCTCAACACACAATCCACCCAGAAGTGAGGTCTGCTATTCAACATGCGGCGAAACACTGCCACGTAATGATTGTCACGGGACGTCACCACACCGCTGCGCGCCCTTATTACGATGAACTGGGGTTAACCACGCCAGTTATTTGCTGTAATGGTACCTATATCTATGATTATCAAAACGAAAAGGTGCTCACACAAACATCAATTGCCAAAGACGATGCCTTAGCCTTTATTGAATTGGCACAAAAAAAACAATTTAAATTGGTGCTGTATACCACCAATGAAATGACCTATTCAAAATCACAACCGATTGACTACATGAAAGATATGGAACAGTGGGCAGCGGATCCAAGCCTTGCTCATCCCCCTAAAATCTACCGTATTGATTCATTTGAAGAACAGGTTCGTGATACCGATTACGTTTGGAAATTTGTTGTTGAAGGTGACCCTAATGCCATTGAACAATTAATGGATGTCTCGTGGGTGAATGACAAATTCACTGCCGAACGTTCATGGGTCAACCGCATTGATATCGCCTGTAAAGGCAACAACAAAGGCATGCGCTTAGCGCAATACGTTAACCAACTCGGCCTCGAGCCTGAGCAAGTGATTGCCGTCGGCGATAACCATAATGATATTTCCATGATCCAATACGCAGGGCTGGGTGTTGCGATGCCTCACGCTGATGACGCAGTCAAAGCGCAAGCCAATGCTATCTGTGCCACCGATAACAATCACGATGGGCTCGCCCGTTTGATACGAGAAAAAATTCAAGGATAAAACCATGACTAAACCGTTGATCCAAATCGCGTTAGACCAAACTAACTTACCTGCGGCACTGGAAGTTGCTGAAAATGTACACACTTTTGTTGATATCATTGAAGTAGGCACAATTTTAGCGTTTGCTGATGGTATGAATGCAGTGTCGACGTTACGCCAAAGATATCCAGATCACATTCTGGTTTGCGATATGAAAACCACTGACGGTGGCGCAATTCTTTCGAAAATGGCATTTGAGGCAGGTGCAGATTGGATCACGGTGTCAGCGGCAGCGCATATTGCCACCATTGCAGCCTGTAAAAAAGTCGCTGACGAATTTAAGCGTGAAATTCAAATTGAAATTTACGGCAATTGGACATTTGACGATGCACAAAATTGGGTAGATTTAGGTATCACTCAAGCTATTTACCACCGTTCCCGTGATGCCGAGCTCGCTGGTATTGGCTGGACCGATGAAGATATCGAAAAGATGCGTAAGTTATCTAGTTTAGGGCTAGCACTATCAATAACTGGTGGCATCGTGCCTGAAGATATTCACCTATTTAATGGCATTAAAGCCAAAGCCTTTATTGCTGGTCGTGCCTTAGTGGGTGAAAAAGGCAAAAAAACCGCGGAAGCGTTGCGTGAGCAAATTAATCGTTTCTGGAAATAAGCTATTTGATGTACCACCTATAGTTTGCCCTAAAATAATATTCATTTTTAGGGCAAATTATTTTTAGATTGTCACTAAATATATAAAATAAATATCTCTGTGACTCGCTTAATTATTAAATTGCCGTTCCTTTATCCATAAAAACTCTTACAAGGCTCGCTGGGTTCCATTCGGACTTTATATTATTAACACCATGACTATTATATTCGTCCTGTAAGCGCATTGTTGCCAATGCATTTCCCAAGTATTCAAGTTTTTGTTGAGTTGTATATTCCCGCATACCAGGCAATAAATTACGATGAATAATTATTGGGGCTTCCACTCCATCTGCCTGATTAATTGTTACTTTATAGCCTGACTCAGATTGATAAATATATTGTGTTATTTTGTTTTCATTATTTTCTTTTAAAATAACTGGAGTTTCATTAAAGCTAATTAGGTATATCTCATTCGTTCCATTGCCATAATCAATAGTGCTTTCTCCCCTAACACCACCATCTATAATAAAAACATTATCTCCTTTTTTATCGTGTATTTCCCCATTATGCCCATTGATAATAAATACGTCATCGCCGGCACCACCATGCAAACTCGCAGTTCCTCCTCTCGCATCAAACACATTATTACTCAATTTATTTTTAGACAATGAAATAGAACCCTTTTCAACGTCAACTTTAAAATATCGACCATGACCACTTTCGTCCATTAAAACAGAAGATTTACCATTTATGTTAAGCACAAGCTCACCAAATGACTCACCCTGATTAATGATAATATTCTCCTTAGACATATCAATGAAATCATGTGAAGTATTTTTGAAAAAGCCCTTAAATGCATACATTGGTTGCCAAGGCAATAATGGTTTTTCCCTTTTCCAATACTGCTGATGTTCTGCTAAATATCTGACCATATAGCTCATACTTTCTTTTACGTCATTAGGGATATGTTGAGGAAGGCTATCATAGTGGTGAATATTATTTTTACGTCCCTCATTCTCTGGGAAATATTTTATTTTCACCTCACGAAGCTGCGATTTTGACGTATAAACTTGATACTTTGAGTTTTCTTCTTCGACTATTGTATATGCTTTATTAAAGTGCATTAAATGTATATTATTAATACCATTGTCATCATCTATAATTGTAGTTCCCATACCAATTGAGCCATCAACAATGTATTCGTCATTCCCCCATCCCCCCTTTAAAAGGTCATTACCTAAATCTGAAAGTAGCAAATCCCCTTGGCTCCCACCGTCTATAACATCATCACCGTTTCCACCGTAAAGAACGTTTATACCTTTTAATGCCTTAACGTTATCATTCCCATCCCCTGCATTAATAATGATCCCCCCACCACTGAAATCTTTAATTTTATCATCACCTGCTAATGTGTCGAAAACTCCCTCAGGGCAAGCTTGCCCCCTAAGAAGATAAATGTCATCAGACTGTTGGGTAAGCTCACTCACTGGATTACCCACAATAACCTTATGCCCTTTAGGATCGAGTTTAATTTGATATATATTTCCATTTGCATCTTTTAGATACACAAGATTCAGTCGATTATGTTCATAATTAATAAATTTAATTCTTGATTTTTTATCATTAAATATATTTTTAAAATATATCGACTGACCATCCACCATCAAATCCTTGCCAAGCCCATCAGAAACCTTAATAATTACACTTTCTTTCCCTGTATGATTTCCATGCAGTTCTGAAAAATCAAATGTTACTTCAGAAATGATAAAGTTATCTTCTTTTAATTGATAAATGTCATTTCCTTTCGTAACCATAATATAGCTATTTTTATTAATCATAGTGACTAAATCATCTTGGCTGCTACCTGTAAATCTTAAATTTTTAATATCTCCATTTAAGTTGAAATCCCCCCACATAGGAGCGTGATATCCATGGTTATTCACTATAATGTGCTTTTTCTCTTTATTAATAATAACGCGACCACTTTGATCCCTTGGAAGGTAATCCCTATTTTGTAAGTAGCTTACTTCGTAAAATTTCTCTATACTCTTCTTATAACTATCATTTGTTAAAATGGGATCTAATCTAAACCCATCCCGTGTATAAAGTTGATAATCATGATTTAATACTTTCCCCTCATCTAAGTCCTGATAAACATTTTTTAATGTGACGTTTAATTTTAAAGTTTCTGAGGGATTATGCGGTGATTTTGCGCTAATCGTTAGCGCTAGGTCATTACCCGCCAATTTAACGTCTGTTATCTCATCTAAAGAATAGCCTAAATGAATTTTACTTTTCCCTTTTGATGTTTCAACAATCCTTGCGCTCAGTTTAGTTATTGGTTTGCTTTTCGTATTTTCCCATTGGAAACGGCGTAAATAATAACTGTCATCCCCATTTCCCCCTCTTGCAACTCCTGCCCTAAAAATAAGATGATCATCTCCATCATATCCATTAATTTTAGTTTTTATTAAACCTGCATCTAAAATATTAGCCCTCTTATTTCCCTTTAATAAAACTTTAGATTTAGTCTGCCCATGGAGTATTACATTACTGACATCTTTCAACCTAACCTCATAGCACTCTGTATTGCTTAACTTTATATTCTTATTCATTAAGTTGATATATATTGGAATGGCAACATCCTCCATTAAAAAATTATTTTCATTGCCATTTATAGTTTTTGAAAAATTAACATAATTCTCCCCAAATAAAAAACTCACTGTTTCATCTTGCTTTAAGTTTTTAGTATAAATATCACTTGAAAACATGTTTTTTTTTAACATATCAGATAAACTCAAAATCTATTCCCCTGTAAAATCTCATTAATAAATTTGAGGTTTTAATACAGCCACCTCAATTCCCCAGTGGAATTTAACATGTTATTTTTTGTTTTTTAAAAAAGTTAATCTGATATATCACCTTCTTTATTGATAAAAAAAATACAAAAAAAATTAACTTTATAATAGTTATATTAATGTTCTATTTTTAAGCCATTCATTTAAAATAAACATAAATTAGGCAAGTTCCATTACCATGGTTCAGAAAATACTTTAAATAACCATATTTATATTAAAGTTAATAGGTGTCCATAAAAAAACACTCCACCGTTATGTTTCAATTCCTAACGATAGAGTGCCGTTCTTACTGAAATACTGAGTTTTTTAGCCTAGCTGTTTACGCGCATTACGGAAAATACGCATCCATGGGCTGTCCTCTCCCCATGTTTCTGGGTGCCAAGAATTGCTCACTGTACGGAATACACGCTCAGGGTGCGGCATCATGATAGTCGCGCGACCATCTTTCGATGTCACTGACGTAATACCATGAATCGAACCGTTCGGGTTCGCAGGGTATTGCTCCGTCACTTGCCCATAGTTGTTCACAAAACGCATCGCCACTAAGCCGTTATCTTCTAATTGCTGTAAGTGCGCTGCCGCGCGAACTTCCACTTGCCCCTCACCATGAGATACCGCAATCGCCATACGAGAACCTACCATATCTTGCAGTAATAACGATGGGCTGTTGGCGATTTCCACTAAGCTAAAGCGGGCTTCAAAGCGCTCTGAACGGTTACGAACAAAACGAGGCCAGAACTCAGCTCCTGGGATCAACTCATGTAAGTTGGACATCATTTGACAACCATTACATACACCCAGAGATAAGGTGTCAGGACGATTAAAGAACGCAGCAAACTCATCACGCACTTGGTTATTAAACAAAATCGATTTTGCCCAACCTTCACCCGCGCCCAGTACATCACCGTAGGAGAATCCACCACACGCTACCAGAGTTTGGAATTGTTCAAGGGATAAATTCCCCGCTAACAAATCACTCATATGTACATCAACCGCATCAAAGCCTGCTCGGTCAAAAGCAGCGGCCATCTCAACATGGGAATTAACCCCTTGCTCACGCAGCACGGCAACTTTAGGACGCACTCCAGATAAGATAAACGGCGCAGCAATATCATCGTCAATATCGTAAGTTAAATGAGCATTTAAGCCTGGGTCTTGGTTATCTTGCTTTATTGCGTGTTCTTCGTCTGCACACACTTCGTTATCACGCAGGCGTTGCATCTGCCATGTAGTTTCTGCCCACCATTGGCGCAGCAAGCTGCGTGATTCACGGTAAACGACCGTATCACGGCTGTTAATAATCACGACATCGTCATGAATTGCAGAGCCTAAATAATGCACACAATTCGCTAAACCCGCCTCTGCAAAGCAGGCCTCAACATAAGCTCTATCTGCACCACTGATTTGGATCACAGCACCTAATTCTTCGTTGAACAATGCAGCTAAGGTGTCTTCATCAAATGAGCTGATGTCGACATTAATTCCACAATGGCCTGCAAATGCCATTTCTGCTAAGGTGACGAATAGACCACCGTCTGACCGGTCGTGGTAAGCCAGCAATTTTTGCTCTGATAACAATTTTTGAATGGTATTGAAGAAACCGAGTAAACGCTCAGGGCTATGTACATCTGGTGCTTTATTTCCTAGTTGACGATAAACCTGTGCAAGCGCTGAACCGCCTAACGCGTTTTGACCTTCACCCAAGTCAATCAATAACAGCGCGTTATCTTCTACTGTTTTTAATTCAGGCGTTACTGTTAAACGTACATCTTCAACGCGACCAAACGCCGTGATCACCAATGACAGTGGTGATGTCATTTCACGATCTTCACCATTTTGCTGCCAACGCGTTTTCATCGACATGGAGTCTTTGCCCACTGGGATAGTTAAGCCCAATGCAGGACAAAGTTCTTCACCGACAGCTTTTACTGCCTCATATAGCCCAGCATCTTCCCCTGGATGACCTGCTGCTGCCATCCAGTTTGCAGATAATTTCACACGTTTAAGGTCTTGCACATAAGAACAAGCAAGGTTAGTGAGTGCTTCCCCTACCGCCATACGAGCCGATGCCGCAAAATCCACTAATGCCACTGGCGTTCTTTCACCAATTGACATGGACTCACCGTAGTAACTGTCTAAGCTCGCCGTAGTGACCGCACAATCAGCTACTGGGATTTGCCAAGGCCCTACCATTTGATCACGAGCAACCATTCCCGTTACCGTACGGTCACCTATCGTGATCAAGAAGGTTTTTTCTGCAACCGCTGGTAAGTGTAAAACACGTTTGACGGCTTCATTTAAATTAATCGCTGTTCTGTCTAATGCATCAGGCTCTGCTTTGAGGGTTTTCACATCACGTAGCATTTTGGGTGTTTTACCCAGTAATACATCCAATGGCATATCAATCGGTTGATTATCAAAATGCGCATCATTTAAGGTTAAATGGCGTTCTTCTGTCGCTTCACCAATCACCGCAAATGGCGCACGTTCACGCTCACAAATCGCTGTAAACTCAGCCAGATTCTCAGGGGCCACTGCCATCACATAACGTTCTTGAGATTCGTTACACCACACCTCTAATGGGCTCATACCAGGTTCGTCGTTCAAAATCTTACGTAATTCAAAACGGCCACCACGACCGCCATCACTGACGAGTTCGGGCATCGCATTGGATAACCCCCCAGCACCCACATCGTGAATAAATAAAATTGGGTTATCATCACCAAGCTGCCAACATCTGTCGATCACTTCTTGGCAACGTCGCTCCATTTCGGCGTTATCCCGCTGAACTGACGCAAAATCTAAGTCTGCATCTGACTGGCCTGATGCCATCGATGACGCCGCACCACCACCTAAGCCGATATTCATTGATGGGCCACCGAGTACGATCAATTTCGCCCCCACGGTGATCTCACCTTTTTGTACGTGATCCGCACGAATATTACCAATACCACCCGCTAACATAATTGGCTTGTGGTAGCCACGCAATTCTTCACCATTGTGGCTGTTCACTTTCTCTTCATATGTGCGGAAGTAGCCTAATAATGCAGGACGACCAAATTCGTTATTGAACGCAGCCCCTCCAAGCGGGCCTTCCATCATGATATCCAGTGCGTTCACAATGCGTTCTGGCTTACCAAAATCCTCTTCCCAAGGCTGTTCAAACCCAGGGATACGTAAATTAGACACTGAAAAGCCCACTAAGCCCGCTTTGGGCTTTGCCCCGCGCCCTGTCGCACCTTCATCACGAATTTCCCCACCAGAACCCGTTGCTGCACCAGGCCATGGTGAAATAGCCGTTGGGTGGTTATGGGTTTCCACTTTCATTAAAATGTGGGTGTCTTCTTGGTGATAACGATATGTGCGACCTTCTGGCTCTGGGAAGAAACGCCCAACGACAGAGCCTTCCATTACCGCAGCATTGTCTTTATAAGCAGATAGCACGTGATCAGGTGTTTTTTCGAACGTGTTTTTGATCATCTTAAACAGCGATTTAGGCTGTTCTTGGCCATCAATGACCCAATCCGCATTAAAAATCTTATGGCGGCAATGTTCTGAGTTCGCTTGTGCAAACATATACAACTCAACGTCTGTTGGGTTACGTTTTAACCCCGTGAAGGCCGCTTGCAGATAATCAATTTCGTCATCCGCCAACGCTAACCCCATTTCTGTATTTGCTGTTGCCAGTGCTTGGCGTCCACCTTTGATAATATCGATGGTTTTCATCGGTGCAGGTTGTTGGTGTGCAAACAAGGCACCTGCTTGTTCAAAAGAAGAAAAAATTGTTTCCATCATACGGTCATGTAACAGTGCAATCACTTCATGCCACTGTGCTTGCGTTAATGCATCTCCCTGAACGTAGTAGGCAATACCACGTTCAATGCGTTTAACTTGGGTAAGACCACAGTTGTGAGCAATATCCGTTGCTTTAGATGACCAAGGAGAAATTGTACCTGGGCGTGGAGTAACTAAAATCAATTTACCAAATGGGTCGTGCTCAGTTAGGGAAGGACCATATTTTAACAAACTGCTCAGTTTGCCTTGCTCACTATCACTTAACGGCGCTGATAAATCAGCAAAGTGCATATATTCAGCATAGATATCTGTTACAGGTAGTTGTTTTTCTGCAAACAACGCCAAAAGGCGGGTAATACGAAATGCTGATAGAGCAGGTGAACCACGCAAAATTTCCATAGTCTTAATTTCTCTCTTTTAAACGCCAGCCCTGAACATGAAAGCAGGGAAACTGGAGCCCATTATAGAGCAATGTTCATCAATACGAAACCGTTTGCGTGATTAAAAATAAAGCGATTAGTTAAATATTATTATGTGCTAAATACGATAATATAGGTTGCACCGATCATAATTGTTGAGCAAAATACCCAACCACTGGAATTATAACCATTACTTAGCCATACTCTTTTTTAGACACCACACAACACCAGTGACTGCACGAGAAATTATTATTTGAATAACTTAAAAGTTAACTACTTAATCATCGTGGTTATCGCGCTACTGGCTTCAATGGTCATCGGCTTTAATATCCGCTGGCCCAATACGCAAGATTCACAAATTAATAAAATACTGTCACAAGGTGAATTACGTATTAGTGCCGTCAGCTCGCCACTTATCTATATAGATGAGCAAAAACAGCTTCGTGGTTTTGACTACGAGCTTGCTCAAGGCTTTGCTTCGTACCTAGGAGTCAAACTTAAAATTACTATCCGCCCGACATTCGAGCAGATTTTTGTCGACCTCGAAAATGGTGATGCTGATATCGCTGTTGCTGGGCTACTCTACAATAAAGACCGATTAACTAAGACCAAAACTGGCCCAAGCTACCTGACGGTGACTCAGCAATTGGTCTATCGTAAAGGTTCAACACGTCCTAAATCGTTTAATGATATCAACGGTAAACTGCTTGTCACTTCTGGCACAGCCCATGCAAGCACCTTAAAAGAGCTTGCCAAAGAATACCCAAACTTAAAATGGGAAGAGACCTCTAAATACAATACAAATCAGATCCTTGAAATGCTTGCTGATGGTGAAATCGACTATACCCTAGAAGACTCTATCGCCGTTGCATTACAACAGCGCATTCACCCACAGATAGCCGTCGCCTTTGATTTACTCGATGATCATGCTGTCACCTGGTATATGCGACGTGGTGAAGAAAATAGTTTAGATGCTGCCCTACTTGATTTTTTCAACCAAGGCAACGAAACGGAGCTTTTGGCTCGCTTGAATGAGAAATATTTTAGCCATGTGGAATCGTTCGATTATTTCGATACGATGGCATTTATTAAAGCAATCGATAATAAACTACCTGAATATCAACCATTATTTGAAAAATACGCTGAAGTGATTGATTGGAAACTCCTCGCCGCAATTGCGTGGCAAGAGTCTCATTGGGACCCCCTTGCGACTTCGCCAACAGGTGTACGTGGTTTAATGATGTTAACTAAACCTACGGCTGCGACGATGGGTATCTCAGACAGGTTAGATGCAGAAGAAAGCATTAAAGGTGGCGCAGCCTATATTGCTTATATAATGGAAAGGTTACCAGAAACTATTGCGGAAGATGACCGTATTTGGTTTGCACTTTCTGCTTATAATATGGGCTATGGGCATATGTTGGATGTACGAAAATTAACTCAGATGCTTGGTGGTGACCCAGACAGGTGGCTTGATGTTAAAGCACGGCTTCCACTGTTAACCCAGAAGAAATATTACTCACAGCTCACTTATGGTTATGCACGTGGGCATGAAGCTTATCGTTATGTAGAAAATATCCGCCGATACCATCAAAGCTTAGTGGGATACCTTCAAACACAAGAGCGTAAGCAGCATGCTTTGGATATTGCCCAACAGTCTTTAACCTATTTAATTTTGCCTGAGAACTTAAAAACGAAAGAGGCTAAAACTGTTGAAAACCAATCACCAATCCCTGACAATAATCATATTCCCTATTTAGGGGGATTGAACTCATCAAAGCTGTCTCAAGATAACAATGAAAACACGAAAACATCACTCGGCCAATACCTCATTTCATTGCATCCTGAACCCAAAGAAACTGAATCAGAACAAAGCCCTGTGTTCATTTCCCCTCTTAAAACACCTAATTCAATACCTTAATCAGATTTTTTGCATCAATTCACAAAGCGTTAATTCTGTTGGCGCTTTTGTTCTTTTTTCTGTGTTCTACGCATTTTAAAAAAAGCACTCAGCATCGAGGAGCATTCTTCTGCTAAAATTCCCCCCGTGACTTCCACATAATGGTTTAGCCCTGCTTGCTCCATGATGTTGATATAAGAACCACAGGCGCCTGTTTTAAAATCTTTCGCACCATAAACAACGCGCCTAATACGGCTATGGATCATCGCGCCTGCACACATTATGCAAGGCTCTAAAGTAACGTATAACGTGGTATCAAGCAGACGATAATTACTCAGTGTTTGCCCTGCTTGTTGCAGTGCCATAATTTCAGCATGGGCGGTCGGGTTATGGTCGAGAATCGAACGATTCCAACCAGAGGCGATTAACTGATTATCTTTAACTAATAATGCACCTACTGGGATTTCACCTACATCTTGTGCTTTTAAAGCAAGTTCAAGGGCTTGCTTCATCCAATATTCATCAATTTCTATTTGTGTCACTCTTACCTCTGGGCGCTTAACTCGAAAGCTAATTATTACCAAATGTCAGAGTGACTGCAATTTTAAATCTTAATCTTGAGATTCTTCACCCGACAAACTAATTGCTCAATGCCAGTTTCGCTGCAAAGCCCATAAAGAAGGCCCCAACAGTGCAATTACCCAATTTTGCGAGAATTTTTTTCTCACGTAAAAATTTAGCAATCAAATAGCCACTAAAAATCAGTATGCTTAAATATAAAAAGCTGACTAACTCTAAGATTGTCGCCAGAACAAGGTATGGTACCCACGCATTCGCGTAGTTAAAATCAACAAACTGAATAAAAAACGAAATATAAAATAAAATCGCTTTTGGATTCGTAAGACTTAACGCTAAAGCGCGAACAAAATGGTTTTCTGACTTGACTGTCACCGCAACCTCTTCTCCCTCAACCTGTGGCTTGCGCTTTAATGTACCGTATAAGATTTTACAACCGAGATATAAAAGGTAAGCCGCACCAAGATAGCGAACAATCATAAAAAGGGTTGGAGATGCTTTAATCACAGATGCGACGCCGATAAAAGATAAAAAAACCAATATGGCATCACCTGTAAAAACGCCTAGTGCAGCTCGATAGCCATACCGAGCACCACTGGAAGTACTCGTTTTGAGTACATAAATCGAATTAGGCCCTGGTACAATAATAATGAAGACCAATCCAGCAAGATAAGTCCAGAAATTAAGAACCCCGAGAGTTTCAAACATGTTTGCATCCCTTTATATTTTTTATTATTACTACCATAGATTTCGTTATTTGTGAACACTATCATTATTTTGGTTTAAATATTAAAAACAATAGGTTATGTCACTCTCAAAAGGATCCGACTTGAATTTCGTTAACCACAGAGTTTATAAAATGAAATTTCTTTCAAAATAGATAATTATACAAAAAAAATTTTTTGATGATTTATCAACCTCAGAAACTAGATTAGTGCAATGCTTTATAACATCACTCTATCTGTAGTCTCTTGTTATCATGATATTAATCATGGATAAAAATGAGTACTGGTGTAATTTATTCGACTCCACAGCTCAGGGCGTTTAAAATAGTTTTATAACGACAGAATCTAGATACACTCACTGATACATATGTTATATGTAAAGTGCAGTGCTTCTATATTACAACCTTTTGTTTTTCAATACGAAATATAACTTAAGTAAAACCCAAACTGGAAGTAACGAATAGGTGCAAGATATAAGTTACTGATTTTTAACTTAATTGAATGCAAGTTATTATAAATGGCACTGTTAATTACCAAAAAATGTATCAATTGCGATATGTGTGAACCCGAATGCCCTAATGATGCAATTTTTATGGGCGCTGAAATTTATGAAATTGACTCAAGCTTATGCACAGAGTGCGTTGGCCACTATGACAAACCGACTTGCCAGTCTGTTTGCCCTATTACTAACACCATTATTACTGACCCTAACCACATAGAAACTGAAGAACAGTTGTGGGATAAATTTGTCGCTATCCATCACGCAGATAAAATCTAACTTTAATTCCACTCACGATAACTTTATTTATAAAGCCGCCAGATATGACTGGCAGCTTTATATTCAGCCTATCAGAAGCAAATTCAATCACTAAGGCGTTCAATAATCACGGTAGCTGACGCATAATGCCGTTCATCCGTTATTGAAACGTGGAAACGGGTTGCATTTAAGCTTTCAGCCAACTTTAATGCTTCCCCCTTTAAATTCAGCAATGGTTTACCCAGCTCATCATTCGTCACTTCAAACTGATTAAATGCTAGACCATTACGGATGCCCGTTCCCAAGGCTTTAGCTGCCGCTTCTTTAACTGCGAATCGTTTCGCCAAAAAACGAGCAGGCTTTGCTTGCTGCTGGTATTGCAAGAACTCTTTCTCAGTCAGAATTCGCTTGGCTAAGCTGTCGCCTGTACGTTCAATAACAGATTCAATACGCGTTATTTCAACGATATCTGTTCCTAGCCCAACAATTGCCATTATTTACGCGCTTCTAATAAGATTTTTTTCATATCAGCAACCGCTTGTGCGAGCCCGCTAAACAATGCACGCCCAATAATTGCATGGCCAATGTTTAACTCATAAATTTCAGGTAATTGTGCAATACGTTGAACATTATGGTAAGTCAAACCATGCCCTGCATTCACCTTGATACCTTTACCTGCCGCGTAAGTGACGCCATCACGGATACGGCGAAACTCTAACTCTTGTTCCTGTTCCGTTTTTGCATCCGCATATGCTCCAGTGTGGATCTCAATAAATGGCGCCCCACATTCCTGAGCAGCATCAATTTGTGTGTGGTCAGCATCAATAAATAGAGATACTAAAATACCGGCTTCAGTTAAGCGCTTCACTGCATCTGCCACTTTTTGCTTTTGACCTGCAACATCCAAACCACCTTCAGTGGTCACTTCTTCGCGCTTTTCAGGAACAAGACAACAAAATGCAGGTTTAATACGGCAAGCAATATCAACCATTTCATCCGTTACTGCCATTTCAAGGTTCATACGCGTTTGTATTGTTTTGTTGAGTAGCTCAACATCTCTATCCGTAATATGACGGCGGTCTTCACGTAAATGTACTGTGATGCCGTCTGCACCTGCTTGTTCAGCAACAAATGCGGCCTGCACAGGGTCAGGGTATTGCGTCCCTCGTGCATTTCTGACTGTCGCAATATGATCAATATTAACGCCTAATAAAAGCTCTGCCATTTTATACTCCCTTCAATAAACGGTAACGGATACTTCAATGCCACTATCCTACTGTAATTTTCAAAGTTCAGGGAATAAATCTTGTATCATTCGAGGCAAATTCCAAAACAACAACGCTATTACATATGAAGGATAAAATTTTTGCGAAGCGCTTCGTAAACTTTATGATGAGGCCCCAAACTTAGTGGTTTAACACCATAAAATGAGGTACAACCAATACAGAGCTGAAAAAGATAAGTTAGAAAGAGATAAAAAGAGGAATAAAACAAAACATAGCAGTTAATACATAAATAAAATCAATAATGAATTATTAGCTTGGTTTGTTCGCAGGGGTAGGTGATACGACAAATTGCCTAAACAACTCTCTACTTTTTAATGGCTTGCCACCTAAATAAGGTTTTAACGCCATACGAGTGAAACGCTTTGCAGCCTTTAGGGTGTCAGCATCAGGGAAATCACGGCTTGCAAGTGCTTTTAATTGTTTACCCGTAAAACTAAGTTGGTCAACAATTAAACTGCCTATAAAGCCTTTTTCCTCACGGTAGCGATAAGTCATTGTGTCAGAAACAGGCTCCCCACTGCCTGCGCAATGTAAGAAATCCACGCCATAACCAAGGTAGGATAATAGCGCTAATTCAAACTGGCGCAAGGCAAATTCAGGGGTACGCTCGCTTGCGGCAAGGACTTGCAAACAAGAAAGGTAATCAAAAAATAACGCGGAGTATGGCGTCCCAAACTCAATCACACGAGCCGTGAGTTCATTAAGGTACAGACCACTATAAAGAACAGTACCACTTAGAGGAAGTGCTAACGAAACAGGGTCTGCACTAATCAAGGTTTTAATTTCACCTTTGCCACTCCAACGGATTAGCAAAGGTGTGAAAGGCTGTAAACAGCCTCTTAAAGGGGAGCGATTGCGGCGAGCACCTTTAGCCAGTAAGCGAATTTTCCCTTCACCTTCAGTAAAGAAGTCAAGTAATAAACTTGTTTCACTGTAAGGCCTTGAATGGAGCACAAATGCGCGTTGCCAACCACTCACTCCGCCACCTACTATTTTAGATCGTCAACATAACCCAGACTGCGTAATGCTCTTTCATCATCCGCCCAGCCTGATTTAACTTTGACCCAAAGCTCAAGGTGAACTTTGTTATCAAACATGCGTTCCATGTCGATACGCGCTTCCGTACCAATAGTTTTCAGTTTGCTACCTTTGTTACCAATGACCATTTTTTTCTGGCCTTCACGTTCAACAAGAATTAAACCATTGATATGGTAAATACCTGTTTCGGTTACTTTAAATTGTTCAATTTCAACGGTAACAGAATAAGGTAACTCATCGCCCAAAAAGCGCATCAGCTTTTCACGGATCATTTCTGACGCCATAAAACGTTGAGAACGATCTGTAATATAGTCTTCAGGGAAATGATGTGTTGCTTCAGGGATATGTTGCTTCACAATTTTAGCGATTGTATCCACGCCAGTACCTTTTTCAGCACTGATTGGCACAACATCTAAAAAATTCATTTTTTGGCTGATCATGCCAATATGTGGCAATAAAACCGTCTTATCGGTCACGTTATCAATCTTATTGATTGCTAAAATGACAGGGCAACGTAAGCTTGATAGCTTAGTTAGAACCATTTCATCATCAGCGGTCCAGTTGGTACCTTCAACGACAAAAATGACCAGTTCAACATCACCAATAGAACTTGATGCTGCACGGTTCATTAAGCGGTTAATTGCACGTTTTTCTTCAATATGTAACCCTGGGGTATCAACATAGATAATTTGGTAATTATCTTCTGTGTGGATCCCCATAATACGATGGCGAGTCGTCTGTGGCTTTCTCGAGGTGATCGAGACTTTTTGCCCCAGTAATTGATTTAATAATGTCGATTTACCGACATTCGGCCGTCCAACTATGGCAACGAAACCACAGTGGGATTGTAATTCACTCATTCAAGCTCCAAAATTTTCAATGCTTGCTCTGCTGCGGCTTGCTCTGCTTTACGACGACTTGAACCAACACCATGGATGGGTTGTTCGATGCCACTTACTTGGCAGTGGATCGTAAACTCCTGATCATGAGCCTCACCTTTTACTTGAACAACTAAATAGTTCGGTAATGGTAAGTGACGCCCTTGCAGATATTCTTGTAACCGTGTTTTCGGGTCTTTTTGTTTATCACCCGGACTAATTTCAATTAATCGGCTTTGATACCAATCTAAAATAATTCTTTCAATCGTTTGGATATCGCTGTCTAAGAAAATGCCACCTATCAGTGCTTCCACTGTATCTGCAAGAATTGATTCTCGACGAAATCCACCACTTTTTAACTCACCTGGACCTAAGCGTAAGCACTCACCCAGTTCAAACTCACGGGCAATTTCTGCCAATGTATTTCCACGAACAAGTGTTGCCCGCATCCGGCTCATATCCCCCTCATCCACTTTAGGAAAACGGTGATACAGGTCATTTGCAATCACAAAACTTAAGATTGAATCCCCTAAAAACTCTAGGCGTTCATTATGTTTACTGCTGGCACTTCTGTGAGTTAAAGCTTGAATCAACAAATCATGTTGTTTGAATTGATAACCAAGCTTACGTTGTAATCTTTCTACTAAAGAGGGGTTCATGTGCGCCCAACCATTTTTATTTGATAAAAAAAGCACACGCAACAGACCTGTAAAATAATGTATTTTACAAAACTGTTGCGTTTGCACTGACTCCTTACCTACCCACATTTTTTGTAGCTCAGTAGAACTAATGAGATAAATATTATTAGTTACAGTGAGTTACAAAAGAAAGGAGTTATAATTGGGGAGCCAATAATATTAATTAAATTATATTGTACACTGGGTAAAATAATAATGCTTCGGTTAATGCGGATTTTCAAATGAAAACCCGCACCTTCACTGTTGGCTTATCCAATCAATGAAATTATAGTGGACCAATTCGACTAAAGCGAATGCCTGTTGGCCATTCGTTTTCTTGCTTATCGAGGCTTAACCAAATAAACACGGCGCGACCCACTAAATTTTGCTCAGGAACAAAACCCCACATACGGCTGTCAGAGCTATTGTCCCGATTATCACCCATCATAAAATATTGTTTTTCAGGAACAATCCACTCATTTAATGGCATTCCTGGTTGCAAGTATTTTGCTTCAGTGACGGCTTGGCGAATAATTAGAATTTGATGTTCAACTGTATCGAGTTTTTCGCTACGCTCATATTGACGCAATGCATTACGTGGCAACTCTTGATCTAATGGAACTTCATAATTCCCTTTTTGACTATCAACAACAGAGGCTACATCAAAAAACATTGTCCATTCGCTTGGGGCTAATGGCCCGTAAGTAATCGGCAAATTTTCTGTGCATTTGTTATCCGCACAATTTGGATAAATCGTCAGTTCCTTGGCATCTGGATTATAAACAATTTTATCACCTGGCAAACCTATTACACGTTTAACAAAATCGACATTTGTGTCACGAGGGTATTTAAATACTGCAATATCACCGCGTTTTGGTTTACCTGTTTCGATCAGTGTCGTTTGTGTAATAGGGTCTTTTAAACCGTATGCAAATTTCTCAACCAACATGAAGTCACCAACTAATAACGTTGGCATCATTGACCCTGATGGAATTTGAAACGGCTCATAAATAAATGACCGTACAATCAGTACAATAGCTAACACAGGGAAAATTGATGTCCCTGTTTCTAGCCATGAAGGGCGGCGGACAGCATTCGCCACATCCGCTTCGCTCACTGCACCATTTGTTGCATCCTGTAACTGCTTCAGTTTTGCTTTACGCGCAGGCGCAAATTTAAACTTATCTAAACACCATATAATCCCAGTGATTAAAGTTGCCAGTGTTAGGATCAAGGCAAAGGTGTTAGCCATTGAGACTCCTTGTAAACTTAGTTGTCTTTACCAACATGCAATATAGCAAGGAACGCTTCTTGTGGTAGCTCAACGTTACCCACTTGTTTCATACGTTTCTTACCATCCTTTTGCTTCTGCAACAGTTTCTTCTTACGGCTAACGTCACCGCCATAACATTTGGCAAGTACGTTTTTACGCAGCTGTTTAACTGTAGAACGAGCAATAATATGGTTACCAATCGCGGCCTGGATAGCAATATCAAACTGCTGGCGTGGGATCAGTTCTTTCATTTTCTCGACTAATTCACGACCACGATATTGTGAGTTTGCGCGGTGTGTAATCAATGCTAATGCATCAACACGTTCGTTGTTGATAAGCACATCAACCCTAACCATGTCTGACGGCTGAAAACGCTTAAATGCATAATCCAATGACGCATAACCACGAGATGTTGATTTCAAACGGTCGAAGAAATCCAGTACGACTTCAGACATAGGAATGTCATATGTCAACGAAACTTGATTACCATGATAGACCATATTGGTTTGAACGCCACGTTTCTCAATACAAAGTGTAATCACGTTACCTAAGTATTCTTTAGGCATTAACATGTGGCATTCTGCAATTGGCTCACGCAGTTCTTCAATATTGTTTAATGCTGGCAGCTTTGATGGGCTATCCACATAAACAATCTCACCGTTGGTTTGTTGAACTTCATATACAACCGTTGGTGCTGTAGTGATCAGGTCAAGATCGTATTCACGTTCTAAACGTTCTTGAATGATTTCCATATGCAATAAGCCAAGGAAACCACAACGGAAACCGAAACCTAAAGCAGTCGATGTTTCAGGCTCATAGAATAGAGAGGCATCGTTTAAGCTAAGTTTACCTAGCGCATCACGGAAACCTTCATAGTCATCGGAACTGACAGGGAATAAACCCGCATAAACCTGTGGTTTTACTTTTTTAAAGCCTGGTAGTGCTTTTTCCGCAGGATTACGAGCGCCCGTTAAGGTATCCCCTACTGGCGCACCTGTGATGTCTTTAATTGCGCAGACTAACCAGCCTACTTCGCCACAACTAAGTACATCACGGTCGATTTGTTTAGGTGTGAAAATACCAAGGCGATCAGCGTTATACACCTGCCCTGTACTCATGACTTTAATTTTATCGCCTTTTTTCAGTGACCCGTTTTTAATACGGATCAACGAAACAACGCCTAAATAGTTATCAAACCAAGAGTCAATAATCAGTGCTTGTAATGGGGCATCCACATCACCAACTGGTGGTGGGATCTCCTTAACAAGGCGTTCAATCACATCCTGAACACCAATGCCCGTTTTTGCAGAACAGCGAACGGCATCGTGGGCGTCAAGGCCTACAATGTCTTCAATTTCATCAGCAACTCGCTCTGGGTCTGCCGCTGGCAAGTCAATCTTGTTTAAAACAGGAACGACTTCTAAATCCATTTCAATCGCTGTATAGCAGTTAGCTAATGTTTGAGCTTCAACACCTTGCCCTGCATCGACAACTAACAGTGCCCCTTCACACGCCGCAAGAGAACGCGAAACTTCATAAGAGAAGTCAACGTGGCCTGGTGTGTCGATAAAGTTTAATTGGTAAGTTTCACCGTCAGAGGCTTTATAATCGAGCGTAACGCTCTGTGCTTTGATGGTAATTCCACGCTCACGTTCCAGATCCATTGAATCTAAAACCTGCGCTGCCATTTCGCGATCCGTTAAACCACCACAAATCTGAATAATACGATCAGATAACGTGGATTTGCCATGGTCGATATGAGCAATGATAGAAAAGTTTCTTATATTATTGATTTTCAAGGTAATATCTTCTTTTAAATTGCCTTACAAAATCAGTTTTGTGCAAATATCGCGACAAAACTAAAATGCTATGATTATCACAAGATTGTTAATTAGCTGCATTTTACATATAAGACCCCGCTAACACAAAGATTCAATGTAAAACAACTGTAAACTTGCTAAAGGTTAATAAGTTAGAGCACTAATTTAGCGCTAATTTAACCCTCTAAATACTCATTTATTACGAATAATAACAAGCCTATTTTGATTTTTATCTCAAAAGAGACTGAAAAATCAATTAATTGATTATTTAAACCAATAAACTACAAAAGGAAAACATCACGTTTTCCCCTTTTTTATCATGGTATCAAATAATGAATTGAATACAATCTATTGATATTTAGCAGTTAACCTGTACTGAAAGTTCGGAAGGTGGTAAACCTATTTGCAAGACGACAGGCTGAAATGCGTCATCATCACGCCAATGAGAAGCTAATTTCCGTGCAGTATAAAAACCAACCACACCCCCTACTACACCAGAAGTCGCTACCAAAAATTGGCTAAAATCAAACGATTGAGCTAACCCAGCAAAAATAAACAACCCTAAAATTGGAGTTAAGTACACCAGCATAGCCGAACGAATTAAACTCCCTTCGGGAATACCAACCTCGATTTTTTGTCCTACGACTAAAGGTTGTTCAATAGCAATTTCTAATTCATGTTCCGTGTTTGGCCCTATTTTGCTGAGTGCATAAGAGCCACACGTTTTACGAGCACCGCAACTTCCACATCCTGATGAAGAGCCATAACGCAGTAGTGCCCTTCCGTTTTGCCAACGAATGACAGTTGCCCACTCTTTTACCATAACCTACTCCCGAAACTGAACACTACCTGCGATAACTTGTGCCGTTGGCAAAGGTAATTCGCCAATTACTGTAATGACATTTTGCTTTTGTGTCATAGTATAAATTGAACGACGCCCATTTTGCATTGGTTGATCTAACAACGGGCCTTTCACCGATTTTGTCACATTCACTGAGAAGGTAAATAACCCATCGCTGAACATTGCACTTTCCACAACGTCATCTTCACTTAATTTACGTACAGAACGCGATGTTTCTTCAAAGCCTGGAGGAAGCATCCCCACTTGCCATTTGAAGGATGGTGCCGTATTTTTCGGATATACCAATAACGGCGGCATATTTACCTTACTCAATGCAAGTAATGAATCATTAACTGTTTTACTATCTAGCACTGTAGAGATAACCCGAAATTGCTCTAACGTTTGGCTGTTATTATCCAACAAATCAATACGTAGCGGCAGTTTCGTTTCCTCATCGATTAATAGTACATAATTAAATCGGGAATTGTCTTTCGATATTATGCGGATCACCAAAGCAGGTCGATCACCAATATGTGTGCGCCCCGCATCAATAAAATTGTAGTAAGGCTTTATCTGTTCATAATTTGTAAATAAAACAGAAGGTAAATTATCAACGATATTTTGACCATTCAAACTAAACGCATCGAAGCCTGGCTCAAAGTAACTAATCCTATCACCTTTTTGAACAATCTCTCGGCGTGATGAATCCATCTGAATCATTTGTGAAACAGGAATACCGTCAATAATTGCGTGGCGATATCTTACAGGTGTAATTGTTTGAGGGCTGAATGTCATAAATGACATTTCATAAGAAAGGTTTTGGGCAGCATTCCCCATTTCTTTAAAAAGGACATCGGCACCCTGTTCAGATGCCGAAGCTTGATTAGAAATAATCAGGCTGCCCGTCAGGCAGATGACGGATAACCATTTTTTCATTATTTCAGCTTAACTCCTGCCGCAGATGCAGGTTGTTCAGATTGTTGATATTGCTGGTTCAACATCGAGCGTCTTTCAATTTCATATTGTTGCAGCATCGCATTAATACGTTGATTTTGTTGTTCAACCTGTTGAAGTTGTTGTTCATTACCAAATAATTGGTTATCTGAAATATTCAGGCTTACAGGCGCACCACTTCCAACAGGAATGGTATTAAACATTGGCTCATCAACGGTGGAATCAACAGCATTACTTTGGTTGTACTGCTGTACCCCCACAATAACGGCTAACGAAACACATGCTGCAACACCAATTTGAGTTATTTGGCTCGCCCAAGGACGGATTTTACCCCAGAATGGGAAAGCACCCCAAGTCGCAGGTTCAGGCTGCGATTCGACAACTACCTGAGGATTAATACGCACAGCTTCATTCTCTAATGCTGCCGCAACGTTACTTGCAATATCAAAATGTATGACATCGCCAGTATCATTACGTAGAGTATCACGAATAAGATGATAGCTCTCCCAACGTTGCTTTAACGTTGAATCACATGAAATGGCATTTACAAGCTCTAAATCTAGAGCTTCGCCATCCATCATTGCGGAAAGTTTCTCTCTTTGCATGCCCAATTACCTTCAGTTAATTGCATCACAATTATAATTAATCTGCTGATTTAATAGCGTTAGTGCTGTTGAATCAGAGGTTGTACTTTATTATCAATCGCTTCCCTTGCCCTAAAAATACGGGAACGTACAGTACCTACTGGGCAATCCATAATTTCAGCGATTTCTTCATAGCTCAAACCATCAAGTTCACGAAGTGTGATTGCCATTCGTAAGTCTTCAGGCAAGGATTCGATGGTTTTGAAAACAACTTTCTTTAATTCTTCAGACAACATTAAGTTCTCTGGGTTCGAAATTTCTTTTAAAGCACCAGCGGTTTCAAAGTTTTCAGCATCACTCGCTTCAAGATCTGACGCAGGAGGGCGTCTATCTTGTGCGACTAAATAATTTTTAGCCGTATTGACCGCAATACGATAAAGCCAAGTATAAAATGCGCTGTCACCACGAAACGAACCGATAGCACGATACGCTTTTATAAATGATTCTTGTGCTACATCAGGCACATCCGCTTGCGGCACATAACGGGATACTAAACTTGCAACTTTGTGCTGGTATTTAATTACCAGTAAGTTGAAAGCTTGTTGATCGCCTTTTTGTACCTTTTCAACCAATAATTGGTCTGTTAATTGCTCGCTCATTTCGGGAAGCATCTCCCGAACTCAGGCTGATAATATGTTGACTTGTTCATGTTCTCCCATCCTAAAGCAAGCACTACTTTGAGTTATAGAAACCATTGAAGTTCAATTTAATCTAAAAAAATAGTCAAAAATTTACAAAAGTGCTGGATTTTCATTTTCTAAGATCCCAAAGATCCTTATTAAAACAGTTGCATACAAATACCTTAAAGGTCAAGAACACAGCATACGGATTTTGCAAATGAATGCTATAGCTATCACATTTATTCGATGCGAATAAGTAAATAGACCTGGGTCAAAATAGTGACTGTAAACATCTATCCAGCAATAGTAATCGACAATCTGATAGGCTAACATAAAAAAACACACTACATACTATTATATACAGCAAACACTCATGAACGGATCCACACAGCATTACACTGATATTTTAATCATTGGCAGTGGTGTCGCAGGGCTATCCGCCGCCTTACGCCTTGCTCCTTTCCACCAAGTGACTATTTTGAGTAAAAGCAGCTTGAGTGAAGGCGCTTCTTATTATGCTCAAGGTGGTATTGCCGCCGTATTTGATGATACCGACAGCATCGAATCCCACGTTGAAGATACCCTCATTGCTGGGGCTGGCATTTGTCATAAAGGTGCGGTTGAATTTATCGCCTCTAATGCAAAAGAATGCGTGCAGTGGCTTATTGACCAAGGTGTTTTATTCGATACTGAAATCACAGAAAGTGGCGAGACTCAGTACCACTTAACGCGAGAAGGTGGTCACAGCCATCGTCGCATACTTCACCATGCTGATGCGACAGGAAAAGAAGTTGAAACTACGCTTGTTGACCTCGCTTTTGCTCACCCAAATATCCATATAAAAGAACGCTATAATGCTGTTGACTTAATTCTATCCGAAGACAAGGCACCCTCACGTATTTTGGGTGCTTACGTTTGGAATCGGAAAAAAGAGCAAGTTGAAACGATCCGCGCCAAAACCGTTATTTTAGCCACAGGTGGCGCGGCAAAAGTCTATCAATATACCACTAACCCCGATATTTCGTCAGGGGATGGCATTGCAATGGCATGGCGGGCAGGTTGCCGTGTTGCTAACTTAGAATTCAACCAATTTCACCCCACTTGCTTATTCCACCCACAAGCACGAAACTTTTTACTTACCGAAGCATTACGGGGTGAAGGTGCGTATTTAAAACGCCCTGATGGCAGCCGCTTTATGCCTGATTATGACGAACGAGAAGAACTTGCACCTCGTGATATTGTTGCACGAGCCATTGACCACGAAATGAAACGTCTTGGCGCAGACTGTATGTACCTTGATATCAGCCATAAGCCAACAGATTTTGTGCAACATCATTTCCCAACTATTTATGCCAAATTAATGACGTTAGGGTTAGATATCACCAAAGAGCCTATTCCTATCGTGCCCGCGGCACATTATACCTGTGGCGGGGTGATTGTCGATCAAACAGGTATGACTGATATTGCTCACTTATATGCCATTGGTGAGGTTAGTTATACTGGCCTACACGGAGCGAACCGTATGGCATCTAATTCATTGTTAGAATGCCTTGTATATGGCTGGTCAGCCGCAGAAAACATCAAATCGACACTGCAAAATATTGGTGAAGTACCACATTTACCTGAATGGGATGAAAGCCGAGTACATAACTCCGATGAACAAGTTGTAATCCAACATAACTGGCATGAATTACGTTTATTTATGTGGGACTACATGGGGATTGTGAGAACCACTAAGCGCCTCGAACGGGCACTCCGACGTATTCATTTATTACAGCAAGAAATTCATGACTATTATGCTAACTTCCGTATTTCCAATAACTTACTAGAGTTACGAAACCTTGTACAAGTCGCGGAGCTAATGGTGCGATGCGCATTGGCGCGCAAAGAAAGCCGTGGGCTACACTACACATTAGACTATCCAGATATGTTAGAAAATTCAGGTCCAACTGTCCTGAAACCTGAATAAAGCCACGAAACCAACGGAATAACTGTTCCGTTGGTTTTAATATTTAAGGTAAAACGGCTGGATCAATGCGCGAAAATCCTCAGTATACTCACCGCTCTGTGCTTTTAGAGCTAAATTGCTTACCTGAGTGTGAGAGTTCACTAATCGCAAACCCAATAACATACGGTGAAATGGTGTTGTTGGTTTGTCACTAACATTGACTCTCAACGCCGTAAACCACCCCCTACTTTCAGCCATTGCTTGCACTTTCTCACCAACTTCATACGGTAGCACTAAACAAAATAACCCATTTTCCGTTAAACAACGCTGGGCACATTCTAATAGTACGTCATGGGTTAGTGCGCTTGTGTAGCGAGCTTGGTCACGTTGCTCATCTCGACACGCCACCGCAGGCTCAAAATAAGGCGGATTGCTTACAATCAAATCATATTGAGTGGGTGAATGCTGACTATAGTGAATAATATCCTGATTGATGATATGTAACCGTTTCGCCCAAGGTGACTCCACAAAATTACATTGAGCTTGCTGCGCTGCTTGAACATCCAATTCAACAGCATCAATTTGTGCATTTTGTTGTCGCTGTGCCAACATTAGCGCGACTAACCCACTCCCACTACCGATATCCAATGCAAATTGAACATGACCAATAGGTGCCCATGCCCCTAATAATACGCCATCAGTGCCCACTTTCATTGCACATTGGTCATGGGCCACAAAAAACTGTTTAAATGTAAACCCACCTTTTCGGTAGTTTTTTTTCTGATTGCTCATCCACACACTCTACTTACCTGAAGCTGACCATTTTCTCATATTGAGCAAATAAAAGTCATCGTTTAACCTATTCGCTACAATATAATTCTTATAATATGAGAATTATATTTGAGGCACAAAAAGTTTACTGCTAAGTTCGAAAAAAAGGAGATGCGATGAACAGCATTAATAGAACCTTAGATGTCTTGTCCTACATCACGAGTTGCGCATCCCCAGTGACGCCACAGGTTATCTCAACGGCACTGGATATTCCATTATCAACGGTTTATCGCTTACTGACAATTCTCATAGAATGGGAATTTGTGTCTCATGCAAAGCAGTATGGTACTTATTGTGTCGGCTCGCAGAGTATCAAAAATCACGAAAAATACTATCACCACAGCTTATTGATGGAAGCCACAAAATCAGAGCTTCAATCATTAGCGAAAAAAACACGAGAAACCGCAGCGATTATCACCTCAAACCTGCGAGAAACGATTTGTGTAGACATGATAGAAAGCGAACAAGCCCTACGTTGCTCATTTATCATTGGCCGCGGTAATACCCTAATCAAAGGGGCCAGTGCCAAAACATTGTTAGCTTTTCATCAAACACAATACCAAGAACACGTGTTTGAGATACATGCAAAACAGCTTATTTCTGACGTAGATAAGCTGAAATTACAACAAGACTTACAGCAGATCCGCAAACAAGGCTACGGCACATCAACCAGTGAGATTGATGAGGGGGTCTTTGGCGTTTCCGCCCCGATTTTTAAAGGAAATGATGTACTGGCCGTCGTCTCCGTTATGGCCCCTGAATTTCGCTCAACTCACCGTGTTGACGAGTTAATTATGCATACACGTCAAGCGGCAGATAACATCACTAAATTGATTAATTTGGAGTAACTATGACACAACCTTTCCAATGGCAAGGGCGCACGGATGGTGAAACACAAGAACATTTGCGTATTCATCAAGTGATTAACAAAGTATCACCCGCACAATTTACGTTGATAGGCTTTGCCTCTGATGAGGGCGTAAGACGCAATAAAGGCCGACAAGGGGCTAAAGCAGGGCCTGATGCTATTCGTCGCCAACTTGCTGGGTTACCTATCCACCAACCGCTAGCCATTAAAGATCTAGGAACCGTAAGTTGTGATGATGGTGATCTTGAATCTGCACAACGCCGCTTATCCGACAAAATTATTGAAAGTTTAACTGCAAATGAGCGCCCGATTATATTAGGTGGTGGCCATGAAGTGGCCTTTGCTAGCTTTCAAGGGTTATTTGATTATGTCGAACAAAATCAATCAGGAAAAACGATTGGGATCATCAATTTTGATGCCCATTTTGATTTACGTGAAGCCCCTGAAGCGACTTCTGGCACGCCTTTTTTACAATCTGCGCAGTTATGTCAGAAGCACCAGCGTCCTTTCCACTACTTGTGTTTAGGTATCGCTGATCATGGCAACACCAAGGTATTATTTGATACTGCAGACCGATTAGGCTGCCAATACCTTCGTGATAAACAGCTAAGCTTTTCGCAACTTCCACAAGCTGTTAAACAACTTCAAGCATTCATTGATGGCGTTGATTATTTGTATGTCACTGTGGATTTAGATGTATTCTCTGCCGCTATTGCCCCTGGTGTCAGCGCCCCTGCACCTAAAGGTATCTCTACCGAAACATTTGATGAACTTTTTACCGTTATTAAAGGCAGCAAAAAAATCGCCCTCTTCGATATTGCGGAGTGCAACCCTGAATTTGATATTGACAACCATACCGCCAAGCTTGCGGCTTATTTGATTTACCAATATTTATTCTAATAAAACAACACAACAATTCGACTGATAAATAAACTGTTCGCTTCAATCTGTTGAGATAGCTTCTATTCGAATACCACAATAAAAATAGGTTCGAAAAAATATCAACTTAGCTGTAACTCGCTAAATTATAATGTTTTTCATCATAAATATTTTAACTATTAGATTTCGAGTTACAGCTAGGCGGCTAACGAAGATAGCTGTAGGAGCATACAAAAGTATGTGACTACAGTAGCTGAGTGCGGCCAACAACGCTGTAGCTTGAAAGATAACAGTTAAAAAAGGGAAACTTATGATTCTACACCTAGACGCACTATCCACCTTATTCCTTACCGTCATCTGCCTCCTCATGGGCATCCACTTAAAAAAACGCATTGAGTGGTTACAACGATTTTGTATTCCATCTCCTGTCATTGGCGGATTTTTAGTGAGTTTAATCATTTGGGGACTGAAATCGTTCAACCTCGCTGAAATAAATTTTGATACCAGTTTACAAACCTTCTTGATGGTCGCATTTTTCACCACAATAGGTATTGATGGCAGTTTCCGAATTCTCAAAACAGGTGGTCGCTTATTATTTATGTACCTGTTTATTTGCTGGTTTGTGGTGATTTTCCAAGATACCTTTGGGGCAGGGTTAGCGCATCTATTAGGCATCGAACCTGTCATTGGTATTATGGCTGGGGGGGTATCACTCACGGGTGGCCATGGCGGAGCTGCTGCCTTTGGCGGTATGGCTGAAGGACTTGGCGTACAATCAGCGACAGTTGCCGCGATCGCTGCCGCCACCTTTGGGTTAATTACGGGAAGCTTATTGGGAGGCCCAATCGCTACCTATTTGATTAAAAAATTCAATGTCCGTATTCAAGCAGACGAAAAAGTTGAAAAAATTCAAGTTCCTGAAACTATTGCAGGGAAAATTGAGTCTATCGATGCACATGCTTTCTTGAAAATGCTTGCCTTGATCTTAGGGATCATGGTCATTGGTCAATTTGCCTCTGCGCAATTCACTAAAGCCACTGGTTTTTCACTACCGAGCTACGTTGGCGCGATGATCATTGCAATTGTCATCCGTAATATTAATGATCAGGTCGAATTGTTCCGCATCAACCAAAAATCTATCGATCTTATTTCTGAAGTGTCCCTCGGTCTTTTCTTAACTATGGCCATGATGTCACTGAAGATTTGGGAATTAAAGGCTGTGGCTCTTCCGCTCTTCACCATTTTATTGGCGCAAGTTGTCGTTTTAATTCTGCTCGTCGTATTTGTTATTTTTAGGTTGTTAGGGAAAAACTATGATGCCGCGGTAATGTGTGCAGGTTTGATGGGACATGGCTTAGGCGCGACACCAAATGCGATGGCGAATATGTCATCCGTTTGTGAACGTTACAAACAAGTTTCCATGAAAGCGTTTATGATTGTGCCATTAAGTGGCGCAGTACTCATCGACTTAGTGGGTATTCCATACCATACTTGGCTGATTAATATGCTTAGCTAATAAATATCTTGTCCAGGAGAGTTTCGGCTCTCCTGAATTCTTTTGTCATTTCGCTAACTTTTCCTCGAGTTATCGCTCCCTGTCTAACCTGAAAACAGTTACACTTGTGAAAAGCGGATTTTTTCAGGTGAACAATTTTGCTAACCTGTTTATAATCAGCGCCCCAAATAGAGGTATATAATGACTGCATCCACTTTTTCTGAACTTGATCTTGATGAAAGCCTAATTGACGCGCTGTCAGATAAAGGCTATCAACGTCCCACTGCTATCCAAGCTGCGGCTATTCCAGCTGCAATGGATGGTCGTGATGTGTTAGGTTCAGCACCAACAGGGACAGGTAAAACAGCGGCATTCCTACTGCCAGCAATTCAACATTTACTTGATTTCCCAAGAAAAAAATCAGGGCCACCACGCGTTCTGATTGTCACGCCTACCCGTGAATTAGCTATGCAGGTTGCTGACCAAGCAAAAGAATTATGCGCACATAATCACCTAGACATTGCAACAATCACAGGTGGTGTTGCTTATATGAACCACGCTGAAATTTTCAGCGAAAACCAAGATATCGTTGTCGCCACAACAGGTCGCTTATTACAGTACATTAAAGAAGAAAACTTTGACTGCCGCGCGGTTGAGATTTTGATCCTAGATGAAGCTGACCGTATGTTAGATATGGGGTTTGCAAACGACATTGAAACTATTGCAGGCGAAACGCGCTGGCGCAAACAAACCATGCTATTTTCAGCGACGCTTGAAGGTGAAGCCATCCGTGACTTTGCAGAGCGCTTGCTAGAAGATCCCGTTGAAATTGATGCGGATCCATCTCGTCGTGAACGTAAAAAAATTCAGCAATTTCATTACCGTGCGGATACCGTTGAACACAAAACTGCACTACTATGCCACTTACTGAAACAAGAAGAAGTGACAAAAGCGATTGTGTTCGTACGCAAACGTGAACGCTTACGCGAGCTTGTTCAGTGGCTACGTGAAGCAGGTATTGAGCCTTGTTATCTGGAAGGTGAAATGCCTCAAGCGAAACGTAACGAAGCGGTACGTCGCCTTGTCGACGGGCAAGTTAAAGTCCTTGTTGCGACGGATGTAGCATCACGGGGTTTAGACATCGATAACGTCAGTCATGTTTTTAACTTCGACTTACCAAGAACTGCTGACGTTTACTTACATCGCATAGGCCGTACCGGCCGTGCAGGTCGCAAAGGTACGGCAATTTCCTTAGTTGAAGCACATGACTTCCCGTTACTAGGTAAAATTACACGCTACATTGAAGACCCTATTAAAGTGCGTGTTATAGATGCCTTGCGCCCAACAACAAAAGCGCCATCTGAAGCGATGTTAAATAAGCCAAAACCATCGAAGAAAGTGCTGGCAAAGCGCAAAGAGAAAAAGAAAGAAGAACAAACGAAGAAAAAAGAAAAAGTACGCCATCGCGATAAGAAAAATATAGGGAAACGTCGTACTCCAGTCAGTCCAACAGCATCAGCGATTAGCGATAAAAACCAATAATCACTCAAACGGGTTTCGGCCCGTTTTTTATTTAATTCATCATATGAATGATTTTTTCTCGCATTTTTTTCCCTTCTTGCGTTAATGCATCATATTTAATGATATGATTATTAATGATATCTTTGCAATCAAAACCTTGGTTGTTTTTTGCCCGCCAATCAGCCCCATTGACTAACAACAATTCAGCAACATCCAAAGCATGACTATTTAAAGCATCATGGAGTGGTGTATTTCCTAAATTATCTTTTATATCAACCATTAAACCATTATCTAACAATATTTTAGACTGCATCACTCGGCCACTTTGAGCCGCTAAATGTAAAATACTTTTTTGCTGGATGAGTTGTGTATTTTTAATGGCTTGCCCATACTGTGAATCGAGTAGAATTTGCATAAACTGCCCATTCATAGCCCGCGCTGATTGATTCGCTAAAAAATCAAGGTCACATGCTTTATTGTGACATTCTAAAAGATTCGAAAACTCAACAACATTGCCTTTTTTAATGGCACTTTTACAACTTTCTTGCCAATTAATTTTTTGTTGCTCTTCGATTATCGGGAACACTTTTAGCGGGAGCTCGACGGCTTTATCATATTCCCCAGTAATCGCATTCCAATTATTCCACGGTTTATGTTTACACATCACCTTAATAATTTTAACCATCGTATGTGCAATAAAACTTCTTGTTAATAACCGGTGTGGTAACCAATTTTTCCAAGAACTCTGTTCGCTATAAGCCATTTTAATACGCGTTCCCAGCGCTGAAGGGATAGGTAAAGTATTTTGTAGAGAATCAAGCCAGTCATATTGCACAGTATAAAATCGTATCAGCCCTTCGTTCGCCATTCGTTCCGCAACATCATAATCAAGCCCGATCTTATTTACCGTATTCCTTGCCAGCCCTGCGGGGCTAAACACAACTGCAGGGCTATGGCTCGCCAATGCGGCAATTGACGCAAGGCCACCACCTAATGAGTGCCCCGTACAAATCAGATTTCCTCTTACTGCATTAAATAAAATATTTGTCAAACCAACAGATTGATAATACTGAGGTTCATACTGCCCTAAGCCTTGACGGATGTTGGCATAAAAATCCACAATATCGTTTGAGCCTGCAAAACAGAGAATATATAAATCATTATATCGGCATATATTGGCTTGAAATCCTGATGTCACATCACCAAGTAACTCCGCATCAATACCTAATGCATTAAGTTGAGTGGTATTTAATCTCTCTACACCTAACATCTGTTGCCAATCTGTATGGTAAGCCCCATACGATAACATGGCTAAAACAAAGTCTTTTTTTTGTGCATCTTGGCCAAAAAAGTGTTCTTTTATCGTATTTTTTGGCCAATGTTCTCTTTCACATAATGAAATATCTAAACTGCGATTTTGTAAATAAATGTCTAAGCCTTCTCTAGCAAGAGAAAGGCCATCCACTGAACTAAGTGTTGGTTGTATTGAAAAAGGCATAAATTCTCCCTAACAAATGCGTATGTTGGAAGAGTATTGGAAGCTAAATAGCGGTGAAGAGAAATAATCAACTTTATTAGAGGTAAATAAAAAGCCATTGATATCAATGGCTTTAGAATTTATTATACTGTACTAGATGTAATAGTGTTTAAACTTTATTACAGGCTTTCAGTGAAAGTACGAGTAATAACATCACGTTGTTGTTCAGGGGTTAATGAGTTAAAACGAACCGCATAACCAGAAACACGGATAGTTAATTGTGGGTATTTTTCTGGGTTTTTCACTGCATCTTCTAACGTTTCACGGCTTAATACGTTAACGTTTAAGTGCTGCCCACCTTCTACACGTACAGTTGGCTTCATTTCCAGTGGTACTTCACGATACTCAAAAGCACCTAATTCATCTTTATCAACGATTTGGCCTTCATTATAATCTGCTTTAGCACAAACACAGCGAGCTTCATTTTTCTCGTTATCCAGTAACCAGAAAGAATTCAGTAATGCTGCATTATCAGTTTTAGTAATTTGAATACCTGTAATCATGTCGACCTCCACGTTCGAACTTGATTGCGCCCGATTTTTTATATCAATCAAAGCTGCATTAACCATCAATCTTATGTAAATTTGCAATTGGATATTTGGTCTAACCAATGTCTATAGGTATTTTATACCAGCTCAATAGGTCACTTTCTTTGATATTTATCAATTATTCCGTATAGCAATTAATCAAACCCATTCAACTTTATGATTTAAATCAATATTCACCATAATGAAATCTTAATTATTTTTATAAATTTTCAAATTAATTTGAAGCGTAATTATAAAGATCAGGGCTTTATCTCTGCCCAACGAACCAGTAAGCTTATTACCATCATTTGGTTCAGTTATAAATTGCGCCAGCCAACATTCATTGTTATGGAAAATTTCATGTCAAATACCATTACATGGCACGACGTCATTGGCCCCGAAAAAGTAAAACCGTATTTTAAAGAAACATTAGCCTATGTCGCGCAACAGCGCCAAGCAGGTAAAATCATCTATCCCCCGCAAGATGATGTTTTTAATGCTTTTCGCTATACCGAACTTGCTGATATTAAAGTCGTTATTTTAGGTCAAGACCCTTACCATGGTCCAGGCCAAGCCCATGGATTGTCTTTTTCAGTTTTACCTGGTATTAAGCCACCACCTTCCCTAGTAAACATGTATAAAGAACTCGAAAAAGACATCGCAGGGTTTACGCGACCATCACATGGTTATCTACTGAGTTGGGCTCAGCAAGGTGTATTACTACTCAATACTGTACTCACTGTTGAACAAGCCCATGCGCATTCTCATGCACATTTAGGATGGGAAACATTTACAGATAAAGTCATTGAAGCAATTAATGAAAATACGGAAGGCGTGGTCTTTTTACTCTGGGGTTCACATGCGCAGAAAAAAGGGAAAATCATTGATACCAAACGCCATTATGTTTTAAAAGCACCTCATCCCTCCCCGCTTTCTGCGCATCGTGGCTTTTTAGGTTGTGGTCATTTTTCACAGACTAATGAAATTTTAACTCAGCAAGGTAAAGCGCCAATTGACTGGAACCCAGTTATTAACGAATAGCTGCATATTATAGGTAAGCAAAAAAATGGGATACACATGTATCCCATTTAAACAATTATTTCGAAACAATAACCATTGCAGGTCTGAGTAATCGGTTATTTAACGTATACCCTTTTTGCATCACATTAATCACATGATTAGGTTGGTGGTCAGGTGATTCAATCATTGTCATTGCTTGGTGAACTTCAGGGTTAAATGGCACATTCGCATCCCCCACAGGTTCGATACCAAACTTAGCGACAGCATCTAAGAACGTTTTCAGCGTTAAATCTAGCCCTTCTAACATGGCTTTAGATTGCTCATTATCGCGATCAGCAGCATCGATCGCACGCTCCAAATTATCAATCACAGGTAAAAGTTCATTTGAGAATTTCTCAAGTGCAAATTTATGTGCTTTTTCAATGTCTTGCTCTGTACGGCGACGAATATTTTCGATTTCAGCATGAGCGCGTAACATTGCTTCTCGTTCGGTCTTTTGTGAAGCAGCTAATTGCTCTTCAAGCTCAGCAATACGCGCTGCTAACGCTTGTTCGTTTGCTTGTGCATCTTCTACTTGCTGGGAGTTCACTTCTTGCTCTGCTTGAACTTTTTGTGATTCATTTAACTCAGAAGCTTGCTCATCATGCATGTTTTGGTCTTTACTACTCATGAATATCTCCGCGTATTTAGCATTAATCCCATATATGAGAGTATTATGGGGATCTAATACAGGGATTCAAGGGAAGTCATACAATGAGAGGCCAAAAAAGTATGCAAAAGGACAATAATACAGCACATTCTCACTTCAAAACGATAGGCATTGTCGGGCATCCAAGGCATCCTGAAGCGTTAGCAACCCATGAACTGATTTATCACTGGTTAATTTCAAAAAATTACCATGCCATTATCGACAAACAAGTTGCTAAAGACTTGAAGTTAATGAATGCGACAACTGGCACATTAACTGAAATTGGCCAACAAGCCGATTTAGTCATCGTCGTGGGGGGGGACGGTAACATGTTAGGTGCAGCCCGTATATTATCTCGCTATAACAATAAAGTTATTGGTGTGAATCGTGGAAATTTAGGTTTTCTAACTGATCTTGACCCCGATAATGCCTTACAGCAACTTTCACGCGTGCTTGAAGGCGAATATCGTGAAGAACAACGTTTTCTGCTTGAAGCTCAAGTGATCAAGGCTAATCAAAAGGCGCGTAAGAGCAGTGCGATAAATGAAATCGTACTCCACCCTGGGAAAGTCGCTCATATGATTGAGTTTGAAGTTTATATTGATGATAAATTTGCATTCTCACAACGTTCTGATGGGTTAATTATTGCCACACCAACAGGCTCAACAGCCTACTCTCTATCGGCAGGAGGCCCTATTTTAACCCCTAATCTGGATGCCATTGTCTTAGTTCCCATGTTCCCGCACACACTATCTTCTCGTCCTTTAGTCATCAGCAGCGACAGTAGCATACGCTTGAAATTCTTACGTACAAATATTGATTATGAAGTCAGTTGTGATAGCCAAATTATGCTACCAATTCAAGATGGTGAAGAGGTTATTGTAAAACGTAGTAATAAAAATCTAAATTTAGTTCACCCTAAAGATTATAATTACTTCAATACGTTAAGCTCAAAATTAGGGTGGGCAAAAAAAACTTTCTAATTATTTTACTTTGCCTCTTTACTGTATAAAAAAACAGGATAAACTGTATGAAAACACAGGTGTGTATTTTTACAGGAGAGCGCAGATGCTTACTCAATTAACTATCAATAATTTTGCTATCGTTCGTGAATTAGAAATTGATTTTCGTAGCGGTATGACAGCCATCACTGGTGAAACTGGTGCGGGTAAATCTATTGCAATTGATGCGCTTGGCCTGTGTTTAGGTAACCGTGGTGAAGCCAATATGGTTCGTCCTGGTGCTCAACGGGCTGATCTCTGTGCCCGCTTCTCGCTATCTGATGCAAAAATGGCCGCAAATTGGTTAGTAGAACACCAACTTGATAACCAAAACGAATGTTTATTACGCCGTACTATTGCCTCTGATGGGCGCTCAAGGGGCTTTATCAATGGTATATCGGTTCCCTTATCTCAACTCAGAGAATTAGGCACCCTATTAATCCAAATTCATGGCCAACATGCTCACCAACTGTTGCTTGATAATATTCATCAAAAATCCCTACTTGATGCCTATGCAAATCAGCAAGAATTGCTTGTACAAATGAAAAAAGCATGGCAATCATGGCATGATTCCTGTCAGCAACTCGCCGTATTTCAAAAGCAAATGCAAGAACGTGAATCACGTCAGCAACTGTTGGATTACCATTTAAAAGAGCTCAATGAGTTTCTTCCTGTCCAAGGTGAATTTGAGGAAATTGACCAAGAATACAAACAACTCGCCAATCATGGTCAATTTTTAACGATTGGGCAAAATACAGCACAAATTTTGTCTGAAGATGATGGTGCCAATGTTATCAGCCTGCTAAACATGGCAAAAAATGAATTAACCGACCTTGTTGCACTAAACCCTAAATTCTCAGGGTTACTTGATATGCTCGAAGAAGCATCAATACAAGTCAGTGAAGTCAGCGATGAAATAAAACATTATTGCGACCAATATGAGCTCGATCCTAATCGCTTGTTTGAACTTGAACAGCGCATTTCTAAGCAAATTAGCTTAGCCCGCAAGCATCGCATTGCTCCCGAGGCTCTACCTGAATTATTTCAACAGCTTTCATCTGAACAAGCGCAAATTGCCAACCAAAACGAAGATTGTGAGGCACTAAACGCGCAAGTCTTTGCTGACCACCAAAAAGCACTCGCTTGCGCAGAACGCTTGCACCATGTTCGTTTACATTATGCACAAGAACTCAGCACACTTATTACAAATAGCATGCACCAATTATCAATGCCTCATGGCTTATTCACTATTGATGTAAAATTTATACCAGAACAACTCCAAATTGATGGCGCTTGTAAAATTGAATTCAATGTTACAACCAATCCAGGACAGCCACATCAAGCACTAGCAAAAGTCGCTTCAGGTGGCGAACTTTCACGTATAGCTCTTGCTATCCAAGTGATTACTGCGAAAAAAATGGATACCCCCGCATTAATTTTCGATGAGGTTGATGTTGGTATTAGTGGCCCTACCGCTGCCATTGTGGGTAAATTATTACGTGAACTCGGCGAATCGACGCAAGTGATGTGTGTAACGCATTTACCACAAGTTGCGGGATGTGGTCATCATCATTTTTATGTGAGCAAAGAAACAAATGGCATTGAAACTGAAACTCACATGCAATTATTAGACAAAAAAGCAAGATTACAAGAACTTGCAAGGCTTCTAGCAGGTTCTGAAGTCACAAAAAATACGTTGGCAAATGCAAAAGAATTGCTTGCGGCGTAATTTTTGACAACTTTTTTGCGCTCATGTGGTCTTAGAGTCGATAAGGAAGGTTTTAAAATGTATCAATGTCGATTATCATTGATGTTCTGACTCCAAAAGGAATGAGATATCCATGCGTTATAAATTGTTAACTGCTGCTGCACTATCACTCGCATTAATGTCTACGGGCTGTTCAATGATGGAACGTCTTGTCTATCACCCAGACATTAACCAAGGTAATTACCTCACAGCGAAAGATGTTGCTAAGATCCAAAAAGGAATGACACAGCAACAGGTCGCTTATACTTTGGGCACACCAATGTTATCCGACCCGTTTGGTACTCAAACCTGGTATTATGTATTCCGTCAAGAGCTGGGGCATGATCCAGTCAAACAAGAAACTCTGACACTTATTTTTGATCGCAATGGTATTCTTACTGACATCAAAAATGAGAAGAACCTTGCAGCTCAGGAATCGATGGAAGCTGCTGAGACTAAAACAGCTGACTAATAATGCATATGCATTGATATAGAACTAAAAATATAGCTACCTATAACTGGGCCTTGGCAGGTAGACGTGTGTTTTTATAAATGTCTGATAATGCCTTCTGAGCTATAAAGTCACCGCTGATATAAACAAAAAAACCGAGCAAATAGCTCGGTTTATCAATTAACTGCAGTTTAATTACTTTTCGATTCTTTCGATTTTTCAGCACGCTTACGGCGTAATTCTTTCGGATCTGCAAGCAAAGGGCGATAGATTTCAATCCGCTCCCCATCCTGTACAGTATCAGAAAGTTTTGCAGGACGACTATATATCCCTACTTTATTTTTTTTTAAATCAATATCGTCACGCAGTGAAAGAATACCTGAGGCGATAATTGCCTCTTCTATTGTTACACCTTCAGTAAGCTTTACGGATAGTAAATATTGTTTCTCTGGCAGTGCATACACCACTTCAACATTAATATCAGACACTATAAACATCCTTAGCTCTTAATGTAAAAGCCTGAACCATATTATTAGCAAGTTCTTTAAATATTTTGCCAAATGCTAGTTCTATCAGTTTATTGGTAAATTCAAAATCAAGATGAAACTCAATTTTACAAGCATCCGCACTGAGAGGAATAAACCTCCACCCGCCAGACAACTTACTAAACGGCCCTTCTACTAATTGCATATGTATGCATTTGTTGTCTTCAAGCACATTTTTAGTGATGAACGTTTTGCTAATTCCCGCTTTGGATACCTCAACAGAAGCCGTCATTTCCTCAGCACTATGACTGATAATACGACTCCCCACACACCCAGGTAAAAAGCTTGGGTATGAAATTACATCATTTACGAGTTTATACATTTGTTCTGCGCTAAAAGGGACTAACGCAGAGCGACTAATCTGTGGCATATCAATTCCTATCCCTAAAAACTGGGCATATAATAGCACTATTGATTGGTTAAACAAAAAACAAAACCCATACAGGGCAAGAAATGCACAATCAAAAAAATATCAACGCAGAAAGATTTCTTTCGACTCAGCTTACAGTATAATGATTGCACTATGACAAAGAAAAAACCATATAAACCCGGTTCAGCAACAATTGCTATGAACAAGCGTGCTCGCCACGAATATTCTATCGAAGAGGAGTTCGAGGCGGGTTTGTCCCTACAAGGTTGGGAAGTTAAATCACTGCGTGCTGGCAAAGCCAACATCGGTGATAGTTACGTATTACTGAGAGATGGCGAAGCCTATTTATTTGGTGCTAACTTTACGCCTCTTAACGTTGCTTCTACTCATGTTGTTTGTGATCCAACACGTAGCCGTAAACTATTGTTAAACCAACGTGAATTAGACACCCTTTATGGTAAAGTCAACCGTGAAGGTTACACCGTCATCGCACTTTCACTCTATTGGAAAAATGCATGGTGTAAAGTAAAAATCGGTGTTGCAAAGGGTAAAAAAGCCCACGATAAGCGTTCTGATATCAAAGAACGTGAATGGCAACTTGATAAAGCACGTATAATGAAACATTCTAATCGCTAAGTCCTAGCTTTATAGGATAATTTTCTGTTATACTGCGTTCAACAACTTGGGGCTGATTCTGGATTCGACGGGATTTGCGAAACCCAAGGTGCATGCCGAGGGGCGGTTGGCCTCGTAAAAAGCCGCAAAAAAATAGTCGCAAACGACGAAAACTACGCTTTAGCAGCTTAATAACCTGCTTAGAGCCCTCTCTCCCTAGCCTCTGCTCTTAGGACGGGGATCAAGAGAGGTCAAACCCAAAAGAGATCGCGTGAATGCCTTGCCTGGGGTTGCAGCGTTAAATTTAATCAGGATAGTTTGTTGATGGCGTGTCTGTCCGCAGTTGGCAAATGAATTTAAAGACTAGACTAAGCATGTAGTACCGAGGATGTAGAAATTTCGGACGCGGGTTCAACTCCCGCCAGCTCCACCAAATTATCTTCTAAGGACGTCCAAAGAAGACTGAAAAGCCCGCTAACTCAATGAGTTGCGGGCTTTTTTATGTCCTGTGCAGTCTGATGTCACCTAATTAAATCCAATCATCTTAGGCACCTTGATAGGCACCTCGTTAACCTTTATAGTTTTTGAGGTGCCTAAAAACAATGGAACATCAAAATGGCAAGACAAACCAAACCCTTATCAGTAAAAGAGATCGACGCAGCAAAGCCAAAACAGAGTGATTATGTCCTCTATGATGGCGATGGATTAGAGCTATTGGTTAAATCCAATGGAAGCAAGCTGTGGTCATTTCGCTATACTCGCCCTCTCACTAAAAAGCGAGCTAAAAAGAGCCCCTGCCGTCAGCCTTGCTGATGCACGTAGTTACCGCCTTGAAGCAAGAACACTACTCGCTAAGCAGATAGACCCACAAGATCACCATAAAGAGCAAGTCCGTAACGCCTTAGAAGCAAAGGCAAATACCTTTCAACTAGTTGCTGAACGTTGGTGGGAAGTGAAGAAGTCCACTGTAACCGAAGATTACGGTAATGATATCTGGCGTTCACTTGAACGAGATGTGTTTCCTGCCATTGGTGACATCAGCGTTACTGATATCAAAGCACATATATTGGTGCAAGCAATACAACCGGTACAAGCCAGAGGTGCATTAGAAACCGTTCGTCGCCTATGTCAGCGCATTAACGAAGTGATGATCTATGCTCAAAATAGTGGCTTGATTGATGCCGTACCGAGCATCAATATTGGTAAGGCTTTTGAAAAACCGAAGAAAAAGAATATGCCAAGTATCCCCCCTGATCAGCTACCAAAGCTCATGTAGACAATGCGAACCGCTAGTATTAGCCTATCTACCCGATGTTTGTTTATGTGGCAACTGCTCACTATGTCCCGTCCAGCCGAAGCCGCTGAAGCCCGTTGGGATGAAATCAACTTTGAAACCAAGGAATGGAAAATACCTGCTGCTAGAATGAAGATGAACCGTGAGCACACTGTTCCATTATCTGACGCTGCTTTAGCTATTTTAGATCTAATGAAACCATTAAGTGGTAACCGTGAGTTTATCTTTCCTAGCCGTATCAAGCCGACTCAACCCATGAATAGCCAAACCGTCAATGCTGCATTAAAACGTGCCGGGTTTGGTGGTGTATTGGTTTCTCACGGTCTTCGTTCAATTGCTAGTACCGCACTCAATGAACAGGGCTTCCCACCCGATGTTATCGAAGCCGCCCTAGCCCATGTTGATAAAAATGAAGTTAGGCGTGCCTATAACCGCAGTGATTATCTAGAGCAAAGACGCCCAATGATGCAATGGTGGGCTGATTTTATTGAAGCGGCTGATAGGGGAAGTATTATAGAAGGCGGGATAAGGCGAATATCGCTAGCTGGGTAGTTTATACGCCAGTTCGGATTTGAGCTGGCACTGTAACCGCACAGAGTTATACGTCTTCAAGGTATCTGCTTTATGCCAATAGCGGATGTTGTTTAAAGATAAGCTAGTTATGTGCTACAAGGATGCTTTTGTATTACTAAATCGATATGTTCTGACTGATCTGCTTTAATCAAACAGGACACTTTAATAATGGAATATAATCCAATTATCTGCAGGTATTATTAGTTGGACGATTTACATTTTGTGTTAGTTGTTCCATGGTTGGCGTTAATCTATTCAATTTGGTCAAATCAGTTTATTGAATCTTACATCTAGGCAGTTTATTGCTTAAAACGGACGGTATATATCCTTATTCATTCAAACTGCAGGTTGGTTGGCCGCACTCAGCCAGCCGGGTCACATACTGATGTATATTCCCAGCCTATCTTTCCTTGCCGTCTTCCTGCAACTTGAATTACGTTGGGTATAAAGAGTAGGACATTCCGGCATAAACTCTGAATGCAGGCTTAATACGGTTTCATCCCGAGCTGTTAGCTGCAACTTGAAAGCTATAGGGTATATGGTATCGTACGCGTCAGAAATACCTTTAAGAGAGCCCTTCACGGTGGAAAAAAAGAAAACCTTCCTGCAGCAGAAAAGCGGCTTGCACCCGCGTAACCGTCATCGCTCACGCTATGATTTCCCGGCGCTGATCGCCAGTTGCCCTGCACTGGAGCCGTTCGTCAAGCCGAACGCCTGGGGCGACATCTCGGTAGATTTTGCCGATCCTGCGGCGGTTAAAATGCTCAACCGTGCGTTGCTGCAACATTTTTATGGCATCGAACACTGGGACATTCCCGCCGATTATCTGTGCCCGCCGATCCCCGGGCGTGCCGACTATTTACACCATCTGGCTGACCTACTGGCGACCAGCAACGGCGGCGAGTTCCCTCGCGGTAAAGGCGTGGCGATCCTTGATGTGGGTGTTGGCGCCAACTGTATTTATCCGATTATTGGCCTGCGTGAATACGGCTGGCGTTTTACCGGTTCGGAGATTAATCCGATATCGCTCAATTCGGCCAAAATGATCGTGGAGATGAATCCGACACTGAGAAACAGCGTACGCCTGCGTTTACAAAAACAACCCGAATTTATTTTGAACGGCATCATCGGCGTGGCGGAGAAATTTGATGCCACACTGTGTAATCCACCGTTCCACAGCTCTGAACAGGAAGCACAAGCCAGCACCCGTCGCAAACTGCACAAACTGGGTAAAGGCGAGGTAGCCGACACGCCGGTACATAACTTTGGCGGCAAAAATAAAGAGCTATGGTGTGAAGGCGGTGAAGAAGCCTTTGTGCGTAAAATGGTAGAGGAGAGCGTTAGCCTGGCGCAAAACTGCCTGTGGTTCACCTCGTTGGTTTCTAAAAACACTACCTTGCCTTCGATTTATCACGCGTTGAAGCTGGTGGGTGCGGCCGAAGTCCGTACCATTGAAATGGCGCAGGGGCAAAAAATCAGTCGCTTCGTGGCCTGGACTTTCCACGACGCACAACAGCAGGCCGCCTGGGCGGAAGAACGCTGGCGTTAATTTCCCTAGTGCCGGTTATTTAATCGGCACCGATAAAACTTCGCATTTCTCTTTCAATTTCTACACATCCCATGAGTCTCCTTTCCTCCCTCCTGTTTTAAATGACTAGCAGAACTAGGCAGTACTCACTGCAGCATTATTCATCGAATCCGTTTCTGCTAAAATCTATCGTACATGAAGAGGCTCAGACGTAATTCACGGTCAAGCAGCTTAGCCAGCCCCCATTTATTGGTGCTTAGAATTGTTCGTAATCCTCTATCAGCAGCGAAAACATCAGGTGGGGGCTAGGTAATACAAGTGGCAGCGACAATGTATTGATAACCTGTTTTTTTGGCAACTTCATCATTTATGCCTATGTTGGGTTAATCAGATTAACCTTCCCGATAAACAAGGTCCTCATTCACCGAGCGTGAATGTCTATATATCGCTCTTTCAGGATAACAGACATTATTAAATCCCTACGTCACAGGAGATTTAATTATGGCTGAGCTACAAAATGCAGAACTACTTTTATGTTGTATAAACCTTGATGCGTGTATCTATCCGCTTGAAAACGTTAACGCCTTCAGATGATAGCTGCTCATCTTGAGTGAAAACACCAAGAAATCGATATAGCGTCCGGTTCAGCTCATCACGAGAGTGAGCCATTACGATACGATAACGCCACGTTTCCCTATAGTTACGTGTTGGATTAAGACTTTTTTCCGTTATCAGGTCACCATCAATGGAAAGTGAGTTGTCCCACTCCCCCGCCTTATACAAACGCGGAAACCAAACCATTACATCTCCGTCCAAACCGATTGCTTTTACAACAGTCTCTGGCACTCGCCAACTACCTGACTGGTGGTGTCCTTTATCTCCATAACCAAAGCACTGCAAAGCATCCTTGTGATATCGGAATGCAGCGTAAGGGCCTACTTCAATAACGCCTTCGTCAATATGCTTTTGAGCAGTATAACGGGTGCCATAGTCCCAAGAACGGAACACGCCTTGTGCTTTCTGTTGAGCTTTTATATCCCTAACAAGAACAATGAATTCGTCAACAAGATGATTAATCTTGTCCAGTGTCGTGTTATGAGCTGGAATTCGTTTTTCAATAAAGCCTGTCGCTTCCATGATGTCCAAACGGCGGATTCCGTCAGCCATTTTAGCTTCATCACTATCATGGTGCGCCTCGTCTATTTCAAGATACAGCTTCAGCTGCGGAAAAGCAGGTCTGTGAGATAAATCTTTCCGGAGTGCCCTTCCTTTCGAATACACTGCTGGCAAACGAACTCAAGCTCAGGGTCACTCAACCTGTGAAAAATGCGGTTGATGATGTAGTGTTCCCAGCGCTTGTGAGAGATTTTTGATAGTGCCCGAAGGATATAATCATCTTTACTCATGCTAATACCATTTAAAAGCAAATAAACAACCAGACAAAAGACTTAACTTGGACGCCTGTTTTCGCAAGCGTAATATCAAAATAGTAAACATATCATCGCCATAATACTTAGTGCTGTAGTTACATCCGTCTAAATTGTGCTGGCCACTTTAGAATAACTTAGGTTTCTTGCATTCATATATCTTTTTTTCTTTTGTTGGAAAAGTAATAGCAATTCCACTTTCACGTATGTAAGAAGTCTTTAAATTATCTACGTATTTTTCATCTTTCAACAGTGTGCGCTGTTTGCTTTCGCAAAACTTGATGAGGTCATTTTTATTGCACAAATTATTGAGGCATGGACCCTCTACAACCTTATTACCCGCCACTTCAGCCGAATCGCTTTTTATCCTAGAAGAAAAGGGTTTATCTCTGTCTTTAATCAGCTGAACTACTGCTGACTGCGAGCCAGTATAATCGATTGGCACAGTAAGAAATCTCAATCCATCTTCATAGGTTATCTTGCTCTGAACATGCAGCGTTTCAAAAATAATGTCATTTGTATCAAGCTTAGGGCATAAGGTCTCGGCAATATCATAATCTTCATTAATAAAACCCTTCGCGTATTCATCTGCTTGTTTTAGTAGTTTATTTCTGGCTTGACGCGATAACTCTTTCCCTTTTGCATCTTGGTAAATAGGATTGTCATAATTCGTGTAACTTTTATTCCAACTTTCTATACCAAAAATACACAGATCATTCCCCTCTGTAGAGCACCCAGTAGAAGTAATGGCTACAAGTACCAGGACGGCAATACGTGTGAATTTACACACTTTCACTCCTTAAAAGTCCTAATAATTCAGTTGGTAAGCAAAGACATTACTGTTAATTCTAGATTTAATCTTAAATATAACCTAAATTCAGGATATTTATTATTCATAAAAATCAATGCAAGGTAGTAATTACGAGATATAGTAAAAATAGCGCTATTTTAGAAACTAAAAAATATCTGCATACGCAAGGCTACAAACATGAAATCCAAGAGTGCACTAGTTTTAGAAGAACTCAGTTCTAAATTACGTCCCGCATCAGTGGCGCAGGTAGGAGGTTTTCGCCCTACAGCAGACCCCATTACATCTTGGTTTTTGAAAGGAGTCGCTCTACCGGGTGAAGGATTACCAGTCTGGAAAGGACTGCCAATGTTTCCACTTCTTCAAATCCGTATGGATGAGCTTCCCGTGATCCCTGAACAATTGAAGGGCATTGCACTCCTTGTGCTCTACCACAATATGGAAAGCCACCCGTTTGATAAACCTCATGGAGAAGGTTGGCTAATACGTGAATATACCACCCTTGAGGGACTGGAGTTATTGCCTGCAATAGACACGCCGTACCGTGCATTTCCGATTCGATGGTTGCATGTCAATGATGATGCTCCGGGATGGGAGGATGCCTGGGATATTATTGACCTTTCCGACGTAAACGAGGATGAGGAAGCAAGTGACTGCTTCTTTGATGATTTTAACCGATATAGAAGAACCAAAGTCGGAGGCTATCCGATGGAGATACAACACGGTGCGGGAATTCAAGATTTTGTCTTTCAGGTGGGATCAGAGGAAAAAGTAAACTGGATGTGGGCAGACAATGGTATCGGTTACTTTCACAAGTCACCAGAGGGAGTCTGGACGTTTTCATGTCAGTTTTATTAGAATAACATCTTCCCCCATGGATGAGAGAGTTCTCTCTGAAATTAAAATGAGAAGCTACTATCAGGTAGTTTCTCATCATTCCACCCTATTAAATACTCAATCAAATTTTGTTTGGTGCCCAGAGATGAATTTGAACCCACACAACCTAACGGCCCAGAGTATTTAAAATTCACGGTGATAAATCTATTTACAATTAGTTATAACACTCTCATTATAAGCAGGGATTAATACACAATAAAATCAATTAGATAGAAAAATTTCTCCTATAGTGAGAAATTCTTATTCTTACGCATAAGTTATTTATAACCCTTTAAGACCACAATCCTCTAAAAAAAATCCACTAAATCAGCTTTATAGTGGAGCATAACTTTTAGAAATACTTAATGACTGATAATATACATAATATGATTCCAATTCAGCGATATTAGCAAATCAATCTATAAGGTTATGTTCCATGAACTATATAATTATACTATTTTTTATAGTCACTTCAGACACAAAGGAGCTCAAAAAATTCTGGGAAGTTGAATTTTTAAATAATAAATCATTTTCGTGGATTAGATTACTTAAACGCATAGCCAAAGGAAATAGAGTTAATTTTATTTTCTGGTGGAGATTGGCAAACTGCATGCATTCATCAACCAATAAGTATTATAGACGTACCGCTAGTAAGATTCAAAATAAACTAATATATAAATACAATACTGAGATAGAACTAGGTGCAACCATTGGAATCGGATTAAAAATACACCACTACTCATCAATTATAATAACAAGACACGCTATAATTGGTGATAATTTTACCTGCTATCAAAATATAACAATCGGATGGAGAAAAAACCCTTACAGTATAGTAATAGGGAATAATGTCGTTATAGGTTGTGGCTCCACTATTTTAGGAGGGGATATTATAATTGGTAATAATGCAAAAATAGGTGCGATGTCACTAGTTTTGACAAATGTCCCTGAAAATTGTACATATATTACAGATATGAAAACGAAAATTATTTTTCATACATAACCATAACAAAAAATCATGTCTAGATGATTTATTAAATGCTAATTTATCTAGACACCCTTTTATCACTTTAAGGAATTCGACTCATTTAAATTATCATTGATTGCATCAATAAGTAACGAAACATCAAAATTATGAATATCATCACCGTCCTCAGTTTGGAGGTACTCATTTGTTGTCAATTGAACGGCCTTATCATTGTTTGGGCCAAACATGATATTATTATTTTGCGTACCATTATTTAACCTATTATTATAAATGCAATATTGTTTAATATTAAATGCGCTTGCTAAATGAACCATTGAAGTATCAACAGTAATTATAATATCTGCATTGCTAGCTAGAGCAAAAGATTCTCCTGCATTTCTGAATGGGTTTAAGGTAACATTATTTAGATCATCACATGAAAAATCACAGCCCAAATTAAAGAAGACTGTTTTATATCCTTCAAGCGTATTTAAATAAACAATAATTTTATTTATTTGCTCCATTGAAAGTGAACGAGCTGGGTGAGAACCAAAAGGATTGAAAACGACTAATTTATCAGTTTTTTTTATAGTATTAGCATAATCATGTGCAACTTTAAATTCATCACTTAAAAATGATAAGGAATACCCATAGCTATTATCATTCAACCTAATAATTTCAAGTATTTTCTTCATCCTTTCAGACAAGTGAGCATCACTATTATCATTTACTATATTTACATCAAAAATTGTTCCTTTAGGGTGACCAAAACTAATTGATTTCTTGGGCTTTAGCAAAAAAAGTGTTTTTAGTCTATATAAAACAGAATGATCAAAATCAAATGTATCAATAACCAAATCAATATCTAGTTTATTCAATTCAATGATAAGCTCCGGTATTTTTTTCTTATTAAATGAGTAAAACCCATCAGCTTCTATTATGCTATTAAATAAAAACCTTATTTTTTCCGGCCCAACAATAAATACTTTTTTGCCACTACGTCTGATTCTTTCAATCAATCCAGATGTAATAATAGAATCACCAATAGCCTGCGTATGCATAAAAAAGCATACATTATTATATTCAGCTATTGTTGAATCTCTCTCTCGATAACAGAAATTCATAAATAATAAGTTTAATTTTAGTTTGATTTTTTTTGTTTGTATGTTTCTATATCTATTGATTTTTTTTAAAATTTTCATAGTGCTATCATCATGAGTATTTAACTGTGTAATTTACAAAATCCATTCTGAATTATACAGTTATTTCATTAGACTTCCTTACATTTATTTTTCCGTATAAGTTTCACATTGAGTTGAATATTACGCATTAAATGCTGATACTAACTGACTCGATACCATCCCATCAACATGATATAGGCATTAGTCACTGTTAGTGCAGTTCCTGAACCGAGGTTTTCAGTATTTCCAGAATAGGTATGGGTATGTGACCCATTATTTGATGTTTCTCCAGTCCATGTTTTTGATGCATCAAAAAGTAATAGCATCCGCCATTAGAAGTTTCTGTGTGCGATGTAACATACCTAGTTGTCATTCTTGTGAAAGCCCCTGTTGCATATCCTGATGTGGTTGTATTTTTCCAAGCCTCAACATTATTAGCGAACTCACCTTTGATATTCATGGTGCCACGAGTATGTGTTTGCCCTCCACTACTTGCAGTCGTACCTGAATATTTTAATGATACTGCTGGGAGGTGACCTTTACCAATGGCCACTGAATCCGAACCGCCAGTTGTCAACACATTCGCACCACTTGCAGCAGCTAATCGAATGGTTTTATTTTCGCCGATGTATTGCCATTTCGTACCAGGGAATAAGGTATTGGGGTTCTTATTTTGTGCAAACCACACAACAATACCAATAGGGTAAATGGTATTAAGATTGACCGCATTTTGTAATGCATCGGTGACGGCCTTCTGGCTCATCACGTTCGTTATTGATCCGCCCGTTGATTGGGCAACACTGCTCGTATTGAGCTTAGCATTCAACCCGTTATTAAGTGCTGTGTTTGTTGCATAATCCCCCGATGGTTGATAACTCCCTTTTGGCTGATATCGCCCATCCCCTTCCGCTTTGGTGTAACTGTCACCTTTAAGCGCATAATTCCCTGCGGGGGCATAGTTGCCTTTGGGTTGATAGTTGGTATCAGACTCCGCTTTTGAATAACTATAACCTGCTGCTTGATAACTGCCTTTAGGTTGATACCTACCATCAGACTCTGCCTTTGTATAGGCATCCCCTTTTAAGGCATAGTCCCCTGATGGTTGATAGCTGCCTTTTGGCTGATATCGTGTATCCCCTTCTGCCTTCGTGTAGCTTTCACCTTTGAGCGCGTAATTCCCTGCGGGGGCATAGTTGCCTTTGGGTTGATATTTGGTATCAGATTCTGCTTTAGAATAACTGTAACCTGCAGGCTGATAGTTGCCTAATGGCTGGAAGCGCTTGTCAGATTCTGTTTTGTTATAAACATTAATATCACCCGCACTTAAATCTGCCTTCAGTTCTTGCCATGCCGTGCCTGCGACAGGTTCAACATTGTTATTTTCAATCTTCGACTGCCATGTTTTATTCTTATGATAAACAATGGCGCGAATAGGGTAAGGTTTGCCTTCTATCGCCCATTTAGGAAAACCAAAGCTTTGCAACTCGCCTATCGCTTCCGTGATATCGTGAAACATGCCGTTCATTTTTTCGCGTTCAATATCTTTCGCAGCCGGATCAGTTTGTTGGTCACGCTCATAATCGTAGCTATAGCCTTGCGTGTAAGAAACTGCACCATCAGCTTGCACATCATCGGGAATAGAAGTCCTGTCCCCTTGTGTTGCAAAGGGGATTTTAAATATTTTTGTCATGAGTTTTAGGCTCCGAAATTACTGCTAAGGAAGTTTTTACGGTATTGGCCGTGACCGAAGGCTTTCTTCGTCACGATACGGTATTTGACACCCACACCCGATGGGCGAGGCATAAGATCAAAGTTTTCAAGAAGGACCCGTAAACGTTCGTCCGGGTTGAAATTAAACACGTAATACAAATAGGTCATATCCAGCGGATCAAGCACGAATACTTTACTATCCGCCTGCCAAAAGAAGCGTTTAAGAAATTCGTTAATATTGGTGACCGTTGGGCTTTGCGTAAGATTAAAATAACGCATACGCACAATGAGGCGCTTTTGGTCTACCGTCAGTGATAGTGTGTAATCGGCATTGCGTCGAAAGTTGGCTTTAAAATTAGCGTTCTTTTTACCAAAACCAAAACCGATTTTCGTTTTATCACTCGGGGGAACATCAATTCCCAACGGCACATCAAGAATGCGCGCCCAAATATTCAACCCGAACTCATTCGCGGTATCGATATTAAACACATCACGATACCAATCACGCCAAAACTGGACAGTGGATTGTTCAAAATAGTCTGCTTTGTATTTAGCTAATGCCTTGAGGTTTTCCGCATCTTCATATTGCCAAAGGATCGCCTTTAATAAATCAGAATGAAAATCAAATGATTGGATTTTGCTCATACCAGCACCACCTGTACCGCACTGCGTTTGAGCCTTGCCACCTCATTCATTTTGATTTCATAGTTATTTGATGACCAGGCTTTGCCATCCGTTGAAAGTTCGACACGTGTAATAAACAACCGAGGCTCAACAGCATTGATACTGGCTGATATTTCGAAAGGTGATACATCGCGCCCCACCACTAAACCGCCCTCACCATCGATATCCCCATTTGACCATGACTCAACCGCGGCGGGAATAATCGTTTGTGCATCGACGGTGGCTTTTTTCACAGTCACACGACAAAACAAAACAATTTCTTTTGCTCTATCGAATTTAACGGGATAAATTTGGCCGCTGATAGTTTCCAGCACCTCAACTTCTTCACTACCGTTAAGCGCTTCTTTCGAGTTCTTTATCGGGTCATCAATAATACCGAGGTCAACTTTCTTACCCGTTAATGGACCACCGACCCCCGCACACACATAGCTGCCTTTGTGATTGGCAATGCCGAACTCGTCAGAGTTACGCTTAACGGAGATACCATTCTCAGGCTTGTTGCCTAACCAGCTCTTAGGAAATAGCACACGATATTCAGCCGACATCATGATCCGCTGAACATCGGTATTCATATCACCAGCTAAATCAGAGGAATACGATAACGCCCCAACCCGCATGTTCGGGTATTTTCCAAAGAAATAAGCGGGAAGATAGCGGGAAACAATATCAGACTTACCATGCTGTGGCGGTGCGCCTAATATTAACTTAGGGCGCTTTCCGTCCATCATATCAACCAAGAACTGGTCGAGCGCATCACACACCGTTTGAGAGAAATGGCTTGTGATGTATTCAGGATTTATATACTGAATAAATTCATGCAAACTACGGCGCGCTATCTCCCTTTCGATCTCTTCATCAAACAAACTGAAATCGATATTCATAGCCACACCTAAAATGGAATAAATAGCCCTTTCACCTCAAAATGACAGTGAAATGGAAAGTGAGGTTTTGATAACAAACTAGCAACAAATAAAAAGCCTAAATTCAGGAAGAACATTTAGACTTTTATCGGTTTGAGGCGACATTTTAGCTGAGTTGAAAAGTCGCAGGGCATGTAAGAGCCATTATGTTAAATAAGTATAATTATGAAAAAAACATCATCGATATAGACATATATATAAATTTCTTTATAATTTTCTTTTATCTAATTTTTCATAAGGAAATAAAATGGCTCCCTCCTCTAAACAAGCCAAGAAAAAAATAAATATAAAGAAGATTATCATTCCATTAATTATTCAATCTGTCATATTTATTCTTGCCATTATCCTAATCTGTTTTATGCATATAGGAAAAATAACTCTTGATACTCAAATTCATCCAATAATATCTTTCCTAGTTTATAAATTTTACGGTCTTGAAACTTTCTACTTTGGGTTATTTTTATTAATCACAGCCATAATTTTTTGCATTTCCCTTAGGTTTTACAATTTAAAATCTCAGTGCATCAATAAGTTAATTAAATATTCCGAAATAATTTTTTCTATTTTGATATCAGGAAAATTATGGGCATATTCTACACTATTGGGTTTCTTCTACTTAGCGCCTCATTATGTAACATTTATCCAAAAACCTAAAACCCACTGGCTATTGATTATAACCTTCTCAGCATTAGCAGTTTCATTAACCCTTTATTACCCTTATATCTGCAAAAAAATAATATATAGAAAAAGGTATATACATAAGAAAAAAACATAAATAAGTCATATGCAAATTGAACTCTCTAAACATAGTCATAAGGAATAGATAATATCTTTTCTTATGACTTATAAGATCAACATTCGAATCTCTTTAGATTGAAGTTTTACTATTATATCTAGAGCTCTATACTGAATCATTTTAATAATGATTCTCTATATATCATTATGTTAAGTAAGTAGAGTTAATTTTTCTCAATTGTAGGAGCTGCTCAAAACTCAAATGACTAAAGTCAATTCCTGTCGATTGAATAGGCACACCATCAGCACCCGTTATCTCAGTTTTGTTTTTAACCATCCCCAAATGCTGTGCAACCATTTTAAGCGCATCATCTTGATTACGAGTGATCACCTCGACACCAAACTTCCCCTCTTTCACACCAGCGAATAAAAGACGAGCGGCGCCAGTTAAGTCACGCGTATCATGAAAATGTGCACGGCCAATACCAGTGCCATTACATCGAGGACAATCGGGGTTAGGGTCTAATGTGTCATCGTAACCATAACCTCCAACATCTTGCGAAGGTGATTTACTTGCTGCCATGGCTTTTTTCACAGCATCGTCATATTCGACCGCATCACGCCACTGATAATTGAAACCAAAGCCCCAACAATGACGACAACATAATCGGCGATATTCAGTCAGCTCGTTAACGTCTGCAGTCGCAATATCCCACCACATTTTTAATACGGCATCTTGGGTTATTTGCGTTCTGCGTTCCCTATCTGCCAACGCGTCTGTAATTGCACGATTGACCTTAGCATTTCTGTACATCCGACTGGCACCAACATATGCAGTATTACCTTCGCCATTTCCACCGGCTCGCTTATAAGCTGCCGTCCGATTTAAATCGACAAGATACTCATTGACGAATCTGAACTGCATATCGTTAAGCCCGTAGTTGCACAGGTTAAACGTGTTTTCATCATTGTGCGCATTATCTTGTTCACTACTCTGCGCAGTTGGTATTGCACTATTATATATAGGCTCTTTTGCGCATTCTTTTTCGTGCGCAGTTTTTTGCGCAGATTGCGCAGCTGGCCTTTTAATATATCGTCGCGCAGTTGCGTAATTTAGTCCCTGGTCTTCACACCACTCTTTAGGGGATATTCCTGATTTAGCATGGTCAGACAGGAACTGTTTTTGTAGCTCGCTCCAATCCGGCTTAGCCATAATGTTTCCCTCATAACAAATTAAAAAACTCACCGTAGTGAGCTTTGTGATTTGCAATAAAAAACCCGCACTAGGCGGGTTAGCCTTGTATTAGTGAATCAATATATTCAAATAAAAATAAAGCATCTAATTTATTGATTTTATTAAAATATGATTTTTTATTTAATTTAAATTTTTCATTCTCATTAGTAGCCGGCCACTCTTTGCACCAACCATTCACTGCTCTATTTTTTTCAAACCATATAGCATCGTAACCATATTGTTTTGCAACTCTGTTTGCCTCTTTAGTTGTGCCGCCTTTTGTTCTGGTAGCTGTAACTATAAAATCACACTGATTTTCAATTAATTTCATGCATTCATTCTTTACAGCTTCAGGGTAGTCACCCATCGTTGTGATTCCCACCTTAAATCCATTTTTTCCAAAAATAGCTACTTTGTCATTTTCAGAATAATGGCTTTGCCTTGTCTCAATTTCAGAATAAGTTTTATCATTATTTAATATGTCAATCAGCAAAAGAAGTGTTTCGCTCTTGCCGCGCCGCCCTGCGCCAAAAACACCAAGAATTATTTTATTTAAAGCCATCAATTGTTACCTCCGCTTATTATTGACACTAACTATATACGCGGTGGAGACCTTGAAATCAATGCAACCACTTAATCATAATCAAATTTTTAGCGTAGGCGACTAGGAACTGTTGCTGTAGCGCCCCCCAATCCGATTTGGTCATCGTGTTATCTCCTATATAAATCTCTATCACCACCACTCAACGAATGACGTTTGCAGAGTTTTTTAAAATCACAATTTCTTCCACTGCATCACTATCTGGAAAATTATTGGCTGTTAAGTTATCCTTTTTGCATACATAAAAATGTAATTTCATTCATATATATTCATGGAGAAGATATAAAATGGACCCACGACTGATTGCGCTTAGAAAAAATATTGCCCTATGGGGTGCGCTCGCCTATGCATTTATAACCATTTTACCCATAGTTGCAAAATCGCCAGAATCGGTTCAAAAAATAACCACCCCTTTGGGAACAACAATATTTATTGGTTTAACTATCTCGTATTTTATAAACAAAATAATATCTAAAGAAACAAACTATGAGGTTAAGGAATTAATAAATAATAAATTTCCAAACTTAATATCAATGGAAAAAATAGGCCTAAAAAAAATAGAATATAATAACAATTTAAATTCATTAGGAATTGACATCATAGCCAGTGACGACCTATGTGTTGTTATGAATGATGGAAGAAACTTCCTATCTGTTAATGCTGGCGATTTTGCCAAAAGGCTCACAAAGGAAAACAAAAAAACTGTAGTTATACTTATAAACCCAGACTCTGACGCCCAATCATTTTTATGCAAAAAAAATAATAAGAAAACTGACTATTATAAATCAAAGATTGAATCATCTATAACAGAAATAAAATCATTTGCCATAAAGCTACCCACAACCAGTACTCTCACGATTTATTTAATCCCAACAATTTTATCACAAAATATTATTTTAACTGAAAGTTTAGCGCTGATTGGCATATACAGAAACGCCCCTGGGAAATCCAACCCGCCACCACAATTTATATACGAAAACTCATCTACAGATGGAGAGTATAAAAACATCCAAAACGATATCAATGAGTTAAAGAAAATTAAAGATGTAGAAACAATAAATGTCCAACCTATCTTAGATGAAGAGGCTATTTCTAAAAACTAGCCATCTTTTTAAGCTTGCTTGTTCTAACATATTATGGTTGATATACACACAACTACTAAGTGCTGTGGTATTCGGTATTAATGTAATCTTGCAGCCCTTTAATCATTTGCTCTGATTCTGCAATCCGCTGTCTGAGTAACCAATAATTTCGGATAGCGGAGTCAGTAGGTCTGGCGGTGACTGCATCATCCATGGCGGAGGTGGTAGTGTCTTCGGCTTTTTTACAACTGGCTTTGATGTACACGCGGTCAGGGTTACGTTCAGCAGCAATACGCAGCTTATCAATTTCACTTTTTGCATTTGTTAGCTCTTGAGTATGTTTAGTATCGAGTTTATGAAGCGCTTGAACACGCTCTTGATAATCTTCATTGATTTTGACTTGCTCTGTCAGCTCAACGAGTAGTTCGGTATTCTTGGTGTTTAGCTCACCTATCCTTTCATGTTGTTTCCACATTCCCCATAAGGCCACCCATGCAGCGATAAATAATAATGCTCTGACTTTATTCATGGCGGTTACCATATAGAAGATTAAAAATTAACTTGCCGACCTTTATAGTGATCGATAGCTTTCTGGCAGCGTTTTTCTAAACTGATCTTATCAATACCGCATGTGTTATCTGTCATACGGTAAGCACCAAAAACAATCATTGATATCGCAAGCAGCATAAAGAAAATTACAGCTACTATAGGTTTCCATGGCATATGGTCGCCTCCGCTTCTCTGCGATTAACTAGCCCACGCCATACCTTACCACCAGCGTAAACCCATTTATTAAGTTCTTCACAAGCACCGTATTGGTCACCTGCATTTAATTTTTTAAGCATGGTTGATTTAGCAAATGCACCGGTACCAACATTAAATGCAAATGAATAAAGAGCGGCTTTTGTATGTTCATTTACAGGAACTTTAACTAAGCGATCTACCTGCATTTTTGTTAATTCGAAATCTAATTCTAATATCTCATCGCATTCTTCTTTTGAATAAACTTTATTAGGAACAATGTCTTTCCCCGTATGCCCATAACAGACCGTTAACACTCCGCCCACATCTTCATAAGGCTCATATCTAACACCTTCAAAATGCGCGATCACCGTTAAAGCGATAGCCGAAGCCCCTGCGCCAACAAGCGCAGTTAATTTTTGTTTGAGTGACATTAGATATCCTTAGGGGCTTTCGCCATAAGTTCGGCGGCTTTTCGTGCGGTAGCTGATGGGTTTTGTGGATCGGTTTTATTAACGAGTTCTTCAAATAAACGTGTTCGCTTTCGCTGCTCTCGTCGATTCATAAAAAAGGTAGCAAGACCTAAAAGGATGCTAAACGCCAGCACCCATTGCCGTTTAGTTGCTGAAATATCGTCTTGATTTGAAAACACAGTATGCTTTGCCGCTGGAAAAATTTGCACTAAGTTATCAAACAGCATATCAACCAACTTTTCCGCATGTTCATTAATTCCAGCAGGTTTATTGATTGGCTGAATTAGGCTCGATAATTTTTTGCTATCTCTGGTTTCAATTGCTGATAGGAGACTTTTCATAGTGTGTTCTCCCACGCTTCAGGACTATTCCAATGAGCTTGTGCAGGCAAACAATCTTCACCTTGTGGAATTTCAGCAAATTTTAATACTAGCTTGTCCCACTGCTTGCGAAGTGTGCTTGGGCTAAGAATATTTTTGCACCAAAATGGGTCCTTATTTGCCCTATCAAACAACCGGCAAATCTGCCTATGCGACCTGCCATCAATTGTGCGCATCAAACGCACCTCATTGGCCCATAAGCCTTGTATCTGCTTCAAGATATCAATCAAATAACAGTGACAATGAAAGCAGTTATATCGTTGACCCTTTATCACCTAAAGAAGTCTCTGCCCTACTCGCTGCGGCAAGATATGAGCAATGGAAAAACTTATTCCAATTTGCCATTAATACTGGGTTAAGAAGTTCTGAATTATGCGCATTAAGATGGAGTGATATCGATTTCATAGAAAATACTGCACACGTGCAATCCGCCAGCGTCGTCGGTGTTATTAAGAAAACCAAAACGAAAGCCGGCACCAGAAAAGTTGAATTAAATAGTGAGGCCATAAATGCCCTAAATAACCAAAAGCAATTCACGTTTATGAAAGATAGTGTAATTTTCGAAGATCCGAAAACAAATAAAGCCTGGGCAGGTGCCGATGCAATCAGAAAAAAAGCATGGGTGCCAACGCTGAAGAAAGCGGGTATCCGATATCGTAATCCTTATCAAACGAGACATACCTTCGCTACACGACATATTAGCCAAGGCGCAAATCTGTTTTGGCTAGCTGGACAAATGGGGCATAAGGGACCTGAGATGCTGTTTAGGCATTATGGGGGTTATCTTAAGGAGTATGATGGGAGTGTGGTGAATAATGTTCGCCATTCCAATTCGATTTAAGTGATTTAATTTGATTGCAATTCTGTATATTAACCAATTATTTATGTAGCTTAAATGAAACCTTTAATTTATTCTATGCATGTTATACATATACTTTTATGATAGTAGAAATCAATCAGGATATATTATATATGACAGATGATATTTTGAATAAATCGATATGGTGGGAAAAAACTGTAGAATACAATTTTGTACTAAATTCCCAAAAAGACTATGACTTAAATCTATTGACCCCTTTGGATGGCCATGTGGAATCTATTGCTGATGCTGTAGTTGGAAAAAACAATAATTTTTATATTATTGAGTTCAAGAAAACATTGGAAAAATTCAATTCAGAATATAAAAAATATAAGGGCAATGAGGAAGGTTTTAACACAGCAAAAGAAAATTGTAAAAAGCTCGATGGGTGGAGGCACCATTTTGTTATTGGGGGAATTTTAGATAAATCCCAGAAAAAAATAAAATTAGATATTAAACGATATTTTGATGTCAATAATAGCACCCCATTAGATAAAAAAGAACTTTTTCAAAATGGAATGAATAAAAATCAACTATCCGAGTATACTTCTGAACTGACTAAATTTAAAAAAAGAGATAGTGAAAGTAGCAGCTCGAGTAATTTTCGAAGTTCATTTGTTATAGCTGTTAGTAATGATAAAAAAGCACATTTCATCCCTTTAGATTATTACATTAATCTTGTACTAAAACCCAAACCTGAAAAAAAACCAAATAATAATCCCAAGCCATGACTAAAATGAAATAGAAACTATGGTATAAGCTTTCCTAATATAACTACACCATGACCTCCATGTGCACATCTAGTGCACATGATTGAAGTTCACTCAAAATATTCTTTCACAATCAATAAATTAAAAAATTATGGACTCAGATTCAACTCCCGCCAGCGTGATAGGACAACAGGTTTAAAAACAGGAAGTTAGCAAAATTAGTTGGACTACGCACTGACACAAATAGGACTACAAATGAAACGCAAATCGTACGCGGATTATTAAGTTCACTAAAAGCCCGCTTCGGTGGGCTTTTTTATTTACTGCTGCAGCGCTGTATCATTTTCATCAATAATAGTTTCCTGCGCTGCCCTTTGCGCTTCCTCTGCTGCACGTTTAGCTTCTTCTTGCGCTAATCGCTCTGCTTCTAGCTTAGCGAGTCTCTCAGCTTCAGCTTACTTTTGATTGTAGATAGAGTTTGATGGCATGTTTACACGAACATCAACCCAGTGGCCGCGGGGAGTATCACAAGGCTCTCCTGGTGTTAATTCTACCTTTTCCCCGCCCACTTCCTTCAAGAATTCAGGGTAAAGCTTGAATCGCTCATATTGAATGTTCTGGGGTAAATCATGCTTACGATAAGTCGTGTATAGAACAATGTCTCCGTCTTCATCAGGTTCAACAATACGGCCATCGAATGAATGTGGCTTGCCCTTTTCAAGTACATCATAAAGCGCATACACAAGTGGTAGCTGATTAATACCGCATGGAATCGTGATACCACCGTGAATACCGCCCCAACTCGCATCAAAGTGTAGGCCAAGAACGCCAAGTAACTGGTAAATACTGTGTGCAGTTTTTGAGTGTTATGCCATCAGCTTCTTCATTTGGGGATATTCGTGGTTACTCATACGGTGGAGCTAATACCTCACGATGACCATTGTAGCCTTGTTCACTGACTATACCTTGTAATTCTAACTGCTCTACAATCATTGCGGCTCTGTTGTAACCGATTCGGAACTGCCGCTGGATCCCTGAAATAGAAACGCGCTGTTTTTCTACAACATACTGAGTTGCTTGATCAAATAATGGGTCAAGTTCTTCGTTTAGCATACTTGTATTCTGGACATCGTTATAAAGATGAAGATAACTCGCGCTTCCCCATCGTTTGCAATAATCGACTGTATTCCTAATATCTAAGTCACTCACATAAGCACCTTGAATTCTTGTAGGCTCAGATAAACTCGGTGATGCGAATAGCATATCCCCCAAACCAAATAGTGATTCTGCACCATACTGGTCAAGGATTAAATTAGAGTCAGCCCTAGACGACATAGAAAGAGCAATACGCGTAGGGATATTAATTCGAAGCTGTGAACCGATACTGGTGGATAAAGGGCTGCGAGTCGTCAGAATGAGATGAATACCAACCGCGTGACCTTGCTGGCTCAATAGAACCAACATTTCCCCTATTTGTTTATACTCGCCAATGAGTTGGACGTAATCATCGACACAAACAATAATTTCAGGCTCATAGCCTAAATAAGGATGCTCACTATCATTCTCATTAGGGCGCCAGAAGGGATCAGGTATAGGCCTACCTAACTCTTTCGCACTTGATATGACCTTATTGTATCCACTCAAATTACGTTGATTTAATGCTCCAAATAATTTTTGTCTACGCCTTGATTCATTAACCAAAAACGTTAATGGCTTTATTGATTCAACGGAATCAGAAGCGGATGGAAATAATAAGTGGGGTATATCGTTATATAAACTGAGTTCAAGCTGGCTTGTATCAAACATCACAAAGCGAACTTTATCTGGCGAGTTTCTGTATAAAATGCTCATTACCAAGGAATGCATTAACATTGACTTGCCTGAGCACGTCACGCCCGCAATAAGCAAATGCGGCATTTGAGCCAGATCACAACCAACTGGCTCTCCTATAATGTTTTCTCCTAACATGACTGAAAGGGAAGACAACCCATAACACCAAACTAAGCACCACGTGCTTATACTCGGAGGATTCAACGCTACCACGCAGTTGATTAGCGGTATCCCAAAAGGGTTTCTTCAAAGCCTTTGGTTGGTTTTTTCGCGGGTGATTTAGCCATGTCGATAGATTCTCTTTTCTTATCAGTTATTATCGGAAAGCGCGGGTAGGGCTGAGTTAGTGTTGATTATTTTTACGCTAACTGCCGATAATATATACAAAATAGATTTGGAAAAGATTATCTCATAAAATCAGGTAGGTTTGGGCAGCTAAAGCTAAAATAATAGTCCTCTTTTCTATTCATAGAACAGTAAAAATAATAAAATTGATTATAAAAACACCAAGAGATCTATGTGTATGACGATTGTACATGATTGAGGCTGCTTAGAAATATTATCGCTTTTATCAGCTCCCCAGCTATCTATGGCTGGGGACCTGATTGCTTTGTGTATCAGTACCACATGCAAAACATAACGACTCGAGAGGCGCTATTGTAGAAATAGTTTGATAAAACGTTTTTTAATTACAACAATAACATTGCCTAGAATATTTATTTTTTTAGTATTCTCTTGCTTGCACTTCTTGTCTTAAAGACCCTTATTAGCCCTATAATCAGAAAAACACGCATATTTTATTGTCGCTAAATATATAAGGAAGCCTCTCCATCTGGCCTAGTTTTAAATCGTCTATGAGCCCATAAATACTGTTCAGGTGCTTTTATTATTTCCTTTTCTAATATGGAATTAATAATAGTGGCGTCTTGTAAAGCATCATTAGTCGGATAATTAATAATTTCTTTTCCTAGTACTAAATCATAATTAATACCATTACTATTACGTAACAATGTCACCGTCAGTGTTGGTGATTGAGACAGTTGAGCAAGCGTTGATGTGCCTTTTGAGGTAGACGTATTTTTAACTGAAAAAAATGGGGCAAATACAGTCCCTTTTCTACCAAAATCTTGGTCTGGTGCAAACCAGATGGCTTTACCGCTCTTCAATTCTTGTACCATGAATCGTAAGTTTTTTCGGTTTATCATCCCTTTTCCTGATCGGCATCGTCCTTTTGTTTGAATATACTCCATCGCTTTATTGTTATGTGGCCTATACATCGCATTAACAGGAAAACAAAGCCCCATTATCCTACCGCCCAGCTCTAAAGACATAAAGTGAACGCCAACTATGATGACCCCTTTATTTTTGCTAATAACATCTTGATAATTAGACATTCCTTTGACTTGAAATAATTTTTTTATTTTATTATCACTCCAAAACCACGCAATCCCTGTTTCAAATAATGCAATACCTAACGACCTTAAGTTTTCAGTAACGAGGTCATCTATCTCTTTGGTACTTTTATTTGGGAAACATAACTCTAAATTTCTTTTTATAATTGAAACTCTTCTTCTAATAAAATACTTCGAGTTTTCGCCCAAAAAAGCACCAAGCTTAACTTGCCATTTATAAGGAAATTTAACCAATAAAAATAAAAATACAATTCCTAACCATGTCATAGCATATTTAGGATGGAGCAACTTTATAGAAAATAAATTTTTGGTGTACATGATATTTATCAACACTTCATCTTTGCGGTATGCAATCTACGTTAGACAGTTGAATTTTTTTAAAATTCAACATCTATGATTAATTATTTATCAACGCCACGGTTTCAGCAAAAAGCTCTCACTGAGCTCATCTATACGATCGTCTATATAAATCAACCCTATCAATAAACGCATACTCTGAAATATGTTACCGCTTTGCATCTAAGTTCACTAAAAGTGATATTGTTATACCTCATATTGAAACAGCTATGATTGGTATGATGGACACCCACGATTCAAGGAATTGGTGTTGGTCATCGCCGAGCACTTGAAGATTTTGTCAGGGCTGTCGACTCAGTCAAGTTAAAACCAGTAATCGATAAATTATTCCGCTTTGACCAACTGCCAGAGGCACTGGCACTACTCAATCAAGGGGCATTTGGAAAAATCGTTATCGAAGTAAGCTGATATCTGACCCAAAATAAAATCTAGCAATAAATGACAAAACCCACTTTTGTGGGTTTTGTCATTTTATTTATATCAACACACTTGCTGATTACCAAAACAAAGCATACAACACACACAAGATAACCATAATTGCATAGGACGCAATATTGAACCCTGTTGATGTTTTAAACGTTTCAGACGTCAAGATAATCGCACCATTGCTATCATCCTCTTTTGCTGTTGTCAGGCTAATTAAGCCAATCACTATCGCAGTGAAGAAGAAGGTGTACATCATTTGGTCGAGGAATGGCATTCCAAGTGGCATTAACTTTAAAAATAATGCAAATGGAATGGAAAGCAGCACACCGATAATAGCACCTTTCGCATTGGTTTTTTTCCAGAACAGACCAAGCAGGAATACCGCTAAAATACCAGGGCTCACTAAGCCAGTATATTCTTGAATATACTGGAATGCTTGGCCAATATTCCCCAGCAGTGGCGCAATAAAGCAAGCAATAATTAACGCAATAACTGCACTAACCCGCCCAACATTCACTAATTTATGATCGGTAGTTGCTGGAGCAATATATTCTTTATAAATATCCATAGTGAAAATGGTTGCCACAGAGTTCAACATGGAGGCTAAAGAAGAAACAATCGCAGCGGCCAATGCAGCAAACACGACACCTTTCGCACCAACAGGTAAGAACTGAGTTAACCATGGATAGGCTTTATCAGCTTGCGCCAAGGTTGGCATATGTTCAGAAGCCATTGTCCCTAAGCCAGCCAGTAATGCAGGGTCAGAGACAATCACAAATGCAGCAATCCCAGGGACGACAACAAGAATAGGGACAATGAGTTTTAAGAATGCCGCAAACACTAGACCTTTTTGTGCCTCGCCAATGGATTTAGCGGCCAATGCACGCTGAATAATGTACTGGTTAAAGCCCCAATAATATAAGTTTGCAACCCATAGGCCACCAATCAGTACTGCGATACCAGGTAAGTTACTGAATTGCGGGTTATCTTGGCTCAATATCATCTCAAAGTGAGCTGGAGCCTCGCTCGCCATTCTGCTCATACCTGCAAACAAACCCGCATCGCCACCAATATAATTCACAGCCATAATCGTGGTTAAGAAGCCACCGAGGATTAGGAAGAAAACTTGCACAACATCGGTCCATGCAACTGCCGATAAACCACCATAAAGGGAGTAAATAACAGCAAACAGTGCTAAACCAAAAATAGCGTAATGCATTGGAATACCAAGGATGGTTTGTAATGCCAATGCACCTAGATAGAGTACTGAGGTTAAGTTAACAAAGATAAATAAAGCCAGCCAAAATACAGCTAAGATCGTTTTTAATGTTTTATTAAAGCGTTTTTCAACAAACTCAGGAATGGTGAATATGCCTTTATCTATAAATACAGGCATAAAATACTTAGCAACGATAATTAGCGTCAATGCGGCCATCCACTCATAAGAAGCAATGGCTAGTCCGATAGAAAAGCCGGAGCCTGACATACCAATAAACTGTTCTGCGGAGATATTTGCTGCAATTAAAGATGAACCGATTGCCCACCAAGGCAGTGTTTTTCCTGCTAAGAAGTAGTCTTTTGTTCCTTTTTTTTGCCCATTTTTATCTCGAGATACCCAAAGCCCGACGGTAATAATGATTAGCACATACAAGATAAATATCCCGTAGTCTAAAGTGCTTAATCCAACACCTTCTGTCTGCATAATAAATTTCCTTCGCCAAGTGATAACGAAGCAAGTGTAAACGTTACCACAAAATAACTCCGTTACTTGAATCACATATTTTCACCATTTTTTTACTTATGCCTATTAATCCCACAGAAATTGCACTAACAATGCAAATTCAACGTATTAAAAATAAGTAAAAGCAAGATTTTGACTAAAAAAATAAGAATACATGTTAAATACGTGACAAACCTCAAAAACAAAATGTAAACGTTATCATTTGACATTATGCTTTGTGGTTTTTATTGAGATAGAACGATTAAGAATGCAGTGGACGAACAGAGTTTCGTTGAACTAAAGTGGGAGAATAGATTAAATTATCGCCAGCGATAGTTTCACCTCGAGCTAAAGAGAGTGCCAATTGCGTGGCTTTTTCTGCCATCATTTGAATCGGATAGCGAATAGTGGTTAAACGAGGATGAATATAACGTGCGATTAATACATCATCAAACCCAATCACAGAAACTTGGTCAGGGGCATTAATTTCATTTTCATCAAGTACAGCAATAGCACCTGCTGCCATAAAATCGTTGTAGCCTACAACCGCCGTTATCGCCAAAGATTTGGTAAGCAAATTTGTCATCGCTTGTTCACCACCTTCACCATAAGGCACCCCATATTCAATATAGCTATCCGAAAGCGTTATCCCGTTGTTTTTTAAGGCATCACGGTAGCCTAACAGACGCTGTACCGCATCCTCAATTTGATGGTTTGACGAAATGTAAGCAATTTTCGTATGGCCATGGCGAATAAGATGTTCCGTCGCTAAATACGCACCTTTGTAATTATTCAGTGAAATACAGCGATTACCGATTGCTTCAATATGGCGATTTATCAGTACCATACTGGGAACTTCTTTCGCATATTCAATCAGTTCATCATCAGACAGCGCTTTAGAATGGATAATCAACGCATCACATCGGTTATTGATCAGCAACTCTATTGATTGCCGTTCTTCTTTCGCATTGTGGTAACCATTACAAATTAAAATATGTTTACCATTTTTGTGAGCTACTGCATCAACAGCTTTGACCATGACGCCAAAGAAAGGGTCTGAAACATCGTTGACTAGTACGCCAATAGTATTTGAGCTCTGATTAACAAGGGCACGTGCAGCAGCATTTGGGCGGTAGCCAAGTTTATTCATGGCTTTTTTTACGGATTCAATCGAGGCTAGGCTCGCCTTTGGTGACTTATTTATCACCCGTGAAACAGTTGCAACGGAAACGCCTGCTTCTTTCGCTACATCTTTGATTGTCGCCATCGTGCACCTCTACAATTAGGATGGCTTATTAAACAATGTGCTAGGATTAAAAACAATGGCATTACGCATAATAAAATTGTTTAAATCAAAAGAAAACACCGCCAAATCGCGGTGTTGAACATGCAAAACAATAAGTTTAGAAAATAAATTGGTAGCACGTTTCACTGATGTAAATCTGTTCGGGCTGTGAAATCGGGCTAAACTGCGCCCCCCACTCAGGGTGGTTTACTGCATTAGGGGGAAATTGCGTTTCAAATGCGACGCCTGAATAGGGGGCATATTCCCCTGTCTTTCCTGCAACTGAGATTAAATAATTTCCTGTATATAATTGCATTGATGGCATTGTCGTTAAAACATTCATTTGTACATCCCCGTTAGGAGAACGCAGTGATGCAATGGGTTGCCGAGCATTATTCAATGTATCATCAAGAATAAATGTGTGGTCGTAACCTCGAGCCGCTTTTTGGTCTGCATCTTGTAAAAAGTCGCGGCCAATTGTTTTTACACAGCGAAAGTCAAAATGTGTATTCGCTACGTTTTTCCATTCTCCCGTCGGAATACCGTCTAAATCAGTCGGTAGGTAATAGCCGCTCTGGATTTCTAACTCATGGCCTAATACGGTTTCTCCCGCCCCTTCCCCTGCAAGATTAAAATACGTATGGTTTGTTAGGTTGACTGGGCATATCTGTGTTGTTTGGTGTTGATAACGAATAACCACTTGGTTTTCTTCCGTTAATGCATAATTCACCTCAACCTTTAGCTCCCCAGGAAAGCCTTGGTCGCCATCAGGTGAAATTAGCGAAAAAGTGACTTGATGTGCATTTTGCTGGGAAATATTCCATATTCGATAACTGAAATTATCTTTTCCACCATGCAAGCAATGAACACCTTGGTTATTTGTCACGTTGTACTGTATTCCATTAACTGAAAATTGTGCATTTTTAATGCGGTTTGCCACTCTACCAACCGTTGCCCCTAAATATACCTCCTGCTCCTTTTGTTTGGTCATATTAGGGGAGCCTAAAACAACATCACGTTGCCCATTTGCGAGGGGTAAAATACAACTTAACCAGCTCGCACCTAGGTTTGTCAGGATAATTGTCATTCCTCGTCGATTGGTTAAGGTTACCACCGTGGGTTCAGATGAAACGGAGTCTCTCTCTTGCATAAACAATCCTTTGCCCTGAATTATATAACGCCTGCACCTTGGCTTGGTTGGCACACATAAATATCCGCATGTAAACCTGTTTTATTCGCATATTGAGCTTCAACCGCATTGATGACAGGCTGAACAAACTGCTGTTGCATTAGTGCGACCACACAGCCGCCAAAACCGCCCCCCGTCATGCGGACACCACCTTGAGAGCCTAGAACCGATTTCACGATGTCCACTAACGTATCAATTTCTTTAACTGTGATTTCAAAATCATCACGCATAGAAATATGCGATTGTTCCATTAACTGGCCAAGTAACAATAAATCATTTTCTGTCAGTGCTTTGGCCGCTGATAATGTGCGCTCATTTTCGCTAATGACATGCTTTGCACGCTGAGCAACAAGGGGGGACAACAAGTGTTGTTTCTGTAAAAAGTCTTCATAACTCACGTCACGCAACGCTTTAACGCCAAAGGTTTTCGCGGCTTCCTCACATTGCTGGCGACGCGTGTTGTACTCACTCCCAACCAGCCCTCGTTGTTTATTTGAGTTGATTATCATCACAACTAAATCATCAGGGATGGAAATAGGGAACAGTTCTAAGCTACGGCAATCAATCAATAAGGCGTGCCCTTCGTCCCCACACGCAGAAATAAGCTGGTCCATAATGCCGCAATTACAGCCAACAAATTGGTTTTCCGCCTGTTGACCATTAAGCGCAATCTCTTGTTGGCTAATATCTAATTGATACAAACTCTTAAGAGTCTGACCTATCACCACTTCTAATGAGGCCGAAGAGCTCAAACCTGCGCCTTGAGGAACATTTCCACTAACTGCTATATCACAACCATTAAATGAAAAACCGCGTTCTAATAAGAACTTAATCACACCACGAATATAGTTCGCCCACATTTTTTCAGGTAAAAATGTAATTTCGTCGTCTAAGCTGAATTCATCACTGTCATTATCATAATCTGCAGCAACAACACGAATAACACGATCTCCGCGTTTTGATGCCGCTGTCATGGTTTGGTAATCAATGGCACAAGGTAAAACAAAGCCGTCGTTATAATCGGTATGTTCACCAATTAAATTGACCCGTCCAGGCGCTTGAACATAGATATTAGCGGGGTAACCAAATGTTTTTTCAAACGAACTAGCAACCGTCTGTTTTAGTAATTCCATTATCGTGTTCCTTAATCATAAAATTGATTTGCTCGGAAAATAAAAACCAAACAAATATTAATTAGGTGTGTTTCTGTAGGATTAGCACTGTTTATAGTGCTGTTCACTCACATCTCTTAGTCGTTGAGCCGCCTGCTCAGGGGTTAAATCACGCTGTGTTTCTGCCAGCATTTCATAGCCCACCATAAATTTTTTCACGGTTGCAGAACGCAGTAATGGCGGGTAGAACAGCGCATGTAACTGCCAATGTTCAATGTTTTTAGGTTCTTTAAAATAAGGGGCGAAGTGCCATCCCATTGAATAAGGAAAAGAACATTCAAATAGGTTGTCGTAACGACAGGTCAGTTTTTTCAGCGCAACACTCAAGTCCAAACGAATGGCATCGCTCATCTCATCCATGCGTTTAATGTGTTGTTTTGGCAATAATAAGGTTTCAAATGGCCAAGCAGCCCAATATGGCACCAGTGCTACCCAGTGCTCAGTTTCAACCACTATGCGAGAGCCATCCAGTCGCTCTGCGTTAACATAATCCATCAGTAAGTTAGTGCCATTGCGTTGATAATATTCAGATAAAAAATGATTTTTACGCTCAATTTCATTAGGCAAAAAGTCACTCGCCCAAATTTGCCCATGGGGATGTGGCTGTGAACACCCCATAATTTCACCTTTGTTTTCAAATACCTGAACCCATGTATAACACTTACTTAGTTCACTAATCTGCTGCTGCCATGTGTCTATCACGCCGCCAATTTCAGACAATGAAAGTTCAGGTAAGGTTTTACTGTGATCTGGCGAAAAACAGATCACTCGGCTAACGCCGCTCACTGATTGAGTTTGAAATAATTCAGACTGGTTTTTCGGTTGCGCGCAGGCATCTGCCAATAAAGCACCATGGTCATTTTGAAAAACATACGTTCCTTGATAGTTAGGGTTCACTTCCCCTGAAACCCGTGTATTGGTTGGGCAAAGAAAACAATCAGCATCATAATGGGGTAAGTTTTCTACCGCAGGCTTTTCATCCCTACCACTCCAAGGGCGTTTAGCTCTGTGAGGGGAAACTAACACCCATTGCCCAGTGAGTGGGTTATAACGGCGATGAGGGCAGTCTGAGGGGTTAAATTTCATTGTGTTCATCCAATTACTCTCCTATTCACCGTAACCATTGGGATTATTTGATTGCCAACGCCAGCTATCTACCGCCATATCATCAATGGTACGGCACGTTTTCCAACCAAGTTCGCGATACGCTTTTTCAGGGGTTGACCAATATTCGGCAATATCCCCCGCACGACGTGGTTCAAACACATAAGGGATGGGTTTTCCTACGGCTTTTTCAAAAGCCTGCAATACTTGCAGCACACTGACACCGCAACCCGATCCTAAATTATAGGTGTGCAGCCCCGCTTTATGGCCGACCCCCTGTAATGCAGCGACATGTCCATCCGCCAAATCCATCACATGGATATAATCACGAACCCCTGTTCCATCAATGGTTGGGTAATCGTTTCCATAAATAGCCAGTTTTTCCCTTTTTCCAACAGCGACCTGTGTAATATAAGGTGTTAAGTTATTTGGGATACCCTGAGGGTCTTCACCAAGTAATCCTGAAGAGTGTGCGCCAACGGGGTTAAAATAGCGCAACACCGATATCGACCAAGTGTTATCTGCTTGATAGAGATCCCTAAGACAACGTTCAACCATGTATTTACTTGTGCCATAGGGGCTCTGAGTATTCCCTGTCGGGAAATCTTCAGTAATAGGTAATGTATGAGGCTGTCCGTATACTGTTGCGGAAGAACTAAAAATCAAACGCTTTACGTTCACTTTTTGCATGCAGCGCACTAATACTAAGGTTCCATTGAGGTTAACATCATAATATTCAATCGGTTTTTCGACTGACTCACCGACTGCTTTTAACCCTGCAAAATGGATCACTGAATAAAATTGGTGGGAGGCAAAGATCTCATTGAGTGCTTGCTCGTCACGAACATCACATGGGTAAAATACAGGTCGAACCCCCGTTAACTTTTCAATGCGATTAAGGACTTCCCGCTTTGCGTTATACAAATTATCAACGATAACAGGTGAAAACCCTGCTTTTATTAGTTGAATACAAGTATGGCTGCCGATATACCCTAACCCACCTGTGACCAACACTTCAGTCAGTTGCATTTTTCACCTCTACACGTTTTTTAATCTTTAAACTTGCCATTACTGCGGAGTATAACAATGAGTCATTGCCCGCTTCTGTGATCAACCTCGACTTAGTGTAAACGTTTACACAAAAAATATAAAGGCTCCCTGAAAATAACCAAAAAATAAGAGTGAAGGAAAACCACACTATTTATTTAGCTCAATGAAAGTATTCTCTCGTTTGGATTGTGTCGCTAGTAGGAACACACTAAAAAAAATAAAATCATTAAAATTCAATTCATTAGAATAGACATTAAAAATTCAAATATAAAAAACTGATTAATTAAGTGATCCAATTAACACTGCAGCAACAATCCATTTACTTCACCAGTCATTTAATCTAATTATATCTTTACTAGATATAGGAACACTGTTCCTCAAGAAGGAACGATAGAGATAACAATAAAATCGCATTCTCACGTTAACGCATAGGGGAAATTTATGAATAATCGACTACAATCTGCGGGTTTTGTCCTCGCTCTGCTTGATTATTTCTCAATTAGCAAACCAATATGGGGAGTGCGAGAACTCGCACGCCATATTGATAAGAGCCCTTCTGTTGTCCAACGTGGCTTTAATATTTTAGAAGAACAAGGCTTTCTCCAAAAAAATAAAAATAAAGAGTATTTATTAGGTTTGCGCTGTATTGAAATTGGTCACCTTGCGAATAACACACGACAATTTTCGCAATTAGCAAATGACTACTTACGTCCCCTTGCGGATAAAACCCATGAGACTATTTTTATCTATCGTCGTTATAATGACATTGCTATTTGCAATTTTATTTTAGAAAGTGAGCACCTTATTCGTTTTACTTCAAAAGAAGGTGAAGCATTATCATTGCATGAAGCACCTTTTACCCAAATTATTCTCAGCTCGATGGATGTCTCCTATATTGATGAGTATCTTGAAAAACATGATTTACAAGACAATGAAACATTGAAGAAACAATTAAAACTGTATTCTGATGAAGGCTACGCTTATTCCAAAGAAGCTTATTTAGTGGGCACACAAGGATTATCCGTTCCCATTTTTTCATTTGAAAAAGGCGTTTTAGGTTCACTTTGCATTGCTGCATCAAGCCAAAGTAAAAATTTAACTGAATATTACCCATTATTAAAATCTACAGCCAGTAAGTTATCCGCCATATTCTAAATATGGAAATATAAATTATAAAAATTAAATAATAATTAATTAAAATAGGTAACTCTATGAATCTATCTCATGATAAAAATGATACTGAGGTACGTGTATCTATTTTCTCACCAGCAATATTAATTGCTATTGTTATATTATCTTTTGTGGGTGCCATTATTGGCATTCAAATTATTGTCACACTCGGAATATCTGCAAATACATCCATTATAGGTGCCGTATTAGCTATTTTATTATCTCGGTTACCTATTGGTATATTTGCTTCATTTAAGTTTATAGATGCACAAAATTTAATTCAAACCAGTATTTCTGCTGCCACCTTCGCCGCCGCTAATGGCCTGATGGTTGCTATCGGTGTACCTTGGGTACTCGGCCTTCCAGAACTGATTTACCCTATGATGGCAGGGGCTTTTTTTGCCATTATCATTGATGGCACAATGTTATACGGTCTATTTAATACTAAAGCTTACCCAGCAAGTGCATCATGGCCAGCGGGTGTTGCTACGGCAGAAACACTATGGGCAGGGAATAAAGGTGGAAAACGGCTAGGCGCATTACTTGCTGGATTTACTGCGGGTGCAGTTGGTGCAGGATTCGGCATCCCGATGGCATCTGCGGGGATTGCCCTAATTGGCAGTATCTTTGCCTTATTCATGTTTGCAATTGGTTTACTCATTCGAGGGTTTTCTGAGTCAGGCTTAATTACTTATAATTTATATGAAAACTATGTCCCTCATGGGGTGATGATTGGTGCAGGCATTGTTGCGTTAATTCAAATTGGTGCGATTGTTTTTCGTCAGAAAAAAAATGACGACCCAATACAAGAAGAAAGCGAAGAACTCGCTCAAAGTAGCCGCCGCATTAAGTCAACGTTAATGAAAGGTGCCATCTTTTATTTCTTAACGGCATTAGCACTAACATTCATTAGCCAAATATTTGTCACTATGACATTACCTCAGTTAATTGGCTTTCTGATTTTTGCCACGCTAGCTGCCTTAATTCAAGAAATGATAGTCGGCATGGCCGCCATGCACTCTGGCTGGTTTCCCGCCACCGCAGCTGCACTTATCTCACTCATGATTGGTATTTTACTTGGCTTTCCGCCAGAGGCGCTTGCTGTGCTTGTCGGTTTTTGTGTCGCCACAGGCCCCGCCTTTGCCGATATGGGGTTCGACCTAAAAACGGGCTTTATGATCCGCGGGTATGGCAAAAACCAAAGTGCGGAACGTTTTGGCCGTAAACAACAATACTTTGCCTCCATTATTGGTTTTACCTGCGCATTGATTGTGGTTGCGCTCACTTATGATTTCTATTTTCAACAAGACAAAATTGTCCCTGCCTCTCGTTTATACGCTGCCACTATTCAAGCGGGAAGCTCGTCTGATGTCGCCATGATGCTGCTCCTGTGGGCTATCCCTGGTGCAGTGATCCAATTAATTGGCGGTGCAAAACACCAAATTGGCGTTCTATTTTCCACAGGCTTGATGATCAACTACCCCATCGCGGGCTGGACAGTCCTCGTCGCGTTAGCCGTGCGGATAATCATTGAGCGCTTCTTTCATGTTAGCTCCGACAAAATATCAACCTTTGCAGGCGGTTTGATTGCAGGCGATGCGCTGTATTCAACAGCAAAAGCCTTCTTACCCACCATAAAAGCCAAGCTGCTCGCTTTATGGACTCGCTAATTTGATGAGAGGAAATAAATAATGACGAACAAATGGTCTCACGTCGCAAACGATACTTTGGTTTCACAACATTTTGCGTATTTTGACACTGGAGCAGCGGCGCCTCCACCAAAACAGGTCATTGATGCTGTAAAAAATTACCTTGATAAAACTGCAGAGCTAGGTATCTATCTACCCAGTTTTCGAAAAGAAACATACCAACAAGTTGAAATCTGCCGTCAGAAAATGGCGGCCTTTATCGGTGCGAAAGAAACCGAAATTGCTTTTACCAAAAATGGGACAGAATCCATCAGTTTAATTGCCCGCGGGATCACATGGCAGCCTGGAGATGAAGTAATCATCCCAGATACTGAAATGCTCAGCAATATCGCTATTTGGCAATTATTGGCTGACGAAAAAGGCATAAAGGTTGTTACTGTTCAGGCAGATAACCAAGGCGTTATCGACCCGATATCAATCAAAGAAGCCATTACACACAAAACCAAACTGCTAAGCTTTGTCGCACTTTCGAATATCACAGGCGTTATGCAACCTGTTAAAGCTATTTGTGAAATCGCAAAACAGCACAACGTGCTCAGTCACGTCAGTGCTTCACAAGCACTTGGTATGTATCAAGTTAATGTTAATGATTGGCAATGTGATTTTATGTCCTCTTGTGGGCGCAAAGGATTAAGAGCCATCGAAGGCAGTGGCATTCTTTTTGTTAAAGAAGATAAGATTACGTCGATGATACCGATGTTAGCGGGGTGGTGGAATAGCAGCATTGATAGTAATACAGGCCATATTGTTCTGCCTAACACAGCCAAACGGTTCGAAGCTGGCTGCCCTAATGTGCCTGCGATTATCAGTTTAAATACCGCATTAGACTATGCAAATCAGTTAGGCATCTTGCAGATAGAGGAACGAAATCGCGAATTAACTACCTATGCGATGAAAAAACTTGCCTTATTATCTGGTATTGAAATTTACGGCCCTGATAATAGCCACCAGCGAATAGGTATTATTCCATTTAATATTCGCGAGATTCACTCTGATTTATTAATGCAGAAATTAGAAACCAAAAATATCATCATTGAGTCAGGCCATTTTATGGCAACTGCTATTTTAGAATTTTATCACATAGAGAAAATGGCACGTATCTCCCTGCATTATTTTAATAACGAAAATGAAATTGACAGATTAATAACCGCTCTTCAAGAAATAATTAAGGAATATAAAAAATGACAAAGGCACTATTAATGAGCAGTTCACGTATGGGAAATATGAATTATTTAGAACATGCAGATGAACAAATTCACCGTTTATTACAACATAAAGAACAAGAAATTTTATTTATCCCTTACGCTGCTGTGACATTTAGCTTTGATGATTTTGAAGCTATTGTTCAACCTGTCTTTAACGCTTTAGGGTACAATTTAAAATCAATTCATCGTTTTAATGACCCAGTTTCAGCTGTTAAACATGCACAAGCCATTGCTATTGGGGGTGGAAACACATTCGCACTCCTAAAACGCTTATACGATGCCAAAATTGTTGAGCTAATTTCACAACGCGTCAAACACGAAGCAACACCTTATATGGGGTGGAGCGCAGGTAGTAATGTCGCAACACCAAGCATACGAACAACCAATGACATGCCGATTGTTCAGCCTCCGTCTTTTCATGCCCTGAATATCGCCCCTTTTCAAATCAATCCACATTTTATTTCTGGCAAATCTGTCGGCCATAATGGTGAAAGCCGCGAAGAGCGCTTAAATGAATTTTTAACGATTAATCCGAGTGAAGAATTAATTGCCTTATATGAAGGTACAGCTCTATTCATTGAAAATGAACAAGGTACTATTTTAGGTGACCAGAATGCACTTTGGTTGAGAGGGCCAAATGAGATTGAAGAGATTTCGGCAAATCATCCATTTCGCTTAGATATGATTAAAGGAGCCAACTAATGTCACTTAATTATATCAGTCAAGTGTATGACTTACTTGATACCCCCCAAGTTGATGGTGCCAAAATGGCAGAATTGCTGCGTTCAGTGGGGGTAGAACACGCCAATATTCAAGTCACGTCTATTCCCTATGAAGCACCTGAAGATCCTAGCCAACTGTGTCATTTTATTAAAGTAACACTTAAGGGTACTGAAGGTAAGCTTTCGGGTGGCAGCTACCCCACATTAGGCATCATCGGCCGTTTAGGTGCTCAACAAGCACAACCCAATAGAATGGGGTTAGTATCAGATGCGGATGGCTCGATTGTTGCGTTTGCCAGCGCCATGAAACTACTGGATATGGCAACTAAAGGTAACCGCTTAAAAGGTGATGTAATTATTTCCTCACATATCGCCACTCATGTATCAATCACCCCCCATGACCCTGTCGACTTTATGGGGATGCCTGTTTCTTCATCAACAATGAATACCTATGAGGTTGATGAACAAATGGATGCGATTTTGTCAATCGACACATCGAAAGGAAATAGCATCATTAAGCACCGAGGTATTGCTATTTCACCAACCGCAAAACAGGGGTATATTTTACGCGTATCCCCTGACTTAGTGCGTTTGTTGGAGTACGCAACAGGCGATGTGGCCAAAACATTCCCAATTACAACGCAAGATATTTCCCCTTATGACAACGGGGTTTATCACTTTAATTCAATCATGCAACCGCATGTCGCCAGCCCTGCCCCTGTTGTTGGTTTAGCCATTACCGCTAAAACCATCGTTCCAGGGAGTGATACTGGTGCAAGTTATGAAAGTGAACTCATTGATGCAACGCGTTTTACGGTGGAAGTCGCTAAGCAATTTTGTTGGGGTCGCATTCAGTTTTATCAACAAGATGAATATGAAGAGCTTTATAATTTATATGGCTCATTAGCCCAAATACAAGGTTAATCACTTTACCCAAAAAAGCCCACAATAGTGGGCTTTTCAATATGTTAAACATATTAATCTTCTATTATCACTTTCTTTTTGGTCATTACCATTGCAATGATCAACAATAAAATTAAGAAAATAGATAAAGTTAATAGTAAAGAATAGAAACCGTTCCACTGGTATTTTTCAATCACAATGGATAATGGATAACCTGCAATTGACGCACCTATATAGGCAAATAAGCTCACGAAACCTGTCGATGCACCAGCAGCATTTTTATGGGAGTTTTCAGCAGCAGCCATAGCAATTAAGAACTGTGGGCCAAAAATAAAGAAACCCGTCATAAAAAATAAGAACGAAAAGACATATTCATTATCAACAGGTACAATCCATAAACAGAATGATGTGATAATAATACCCAATGCGTAAATTACGTTCATTTGCGCACGGTTACCTTTAAAGATTAAATCAGAACCCCATCCTGCAACAATTGCACCGAAGAAACCGCCAATCTCAAACATCATGACAACAGCATTAGCCGAAAGCAAATTAAAGCCATGTTCTTCGATTAAATATAAATTAGCCCAGTCATTAATACCTGTTCTGACGATATAAATAACCGCATAGGAAATCGCGAGAACCCAAAGGACTTTATTTTTGAAGATGTATTCGTTCAGAATTTTACCTAAAGGCAAACCAGCCCCTTTAGCTTCATACTTTAATTCCTCAAGGTCATTACGCCACTCACCCACAGTGGGTAACCCCATGGTACGAGGCCTATCACGCAAAAGAATACATAACCCAATACCAATCACAATGGCAATGATACCAGGAATGATCATCCCATAGCGCCAACCTAACGCAAGTGCAACTCCCCCTGATAAGATGGGAATTATCGCCCCACCAATATTATGGGAAGTATTCCAAATCGCCCACCAAAGACCACGCTCATTACGCGAATACCACGTATTGAGGATTTTGGCACAAGGCGGCCACCCCCAACCTTGGAAGAACGCATTCACCATCCATAAGAAAATAAACATCGATATTGAAGAGGTTAAACCGAATAGAATATTCACAACGCCCGTTGCGATTAAACCAATTCCCATAAAATAGCGCGGATTCGACCTATCACCGATAATACCAGAAAGGAATTTAGATGCGCCATAAGTTAGGTAGAACGCGGTACCTACCATACCGATGTCAGCCTTAGTGATCCCTAAGTCAGTGAGCATCTCTGGCATCACGAAGTTAAAGCTTTTGCGTGTGAAATAAAAAACTGCGTAGCCAATGTAGCTCACAATCATTAAATGTAATCGCCAGTATTTGTATTTAGCGTCGATTTCAGATTTCGACATTGTGACTGGTATATCTGGTTGTTCCTTAAATATTGACATATTTAACCCCGTCTAAAAGTACAAGCAGGCAAAAATATGACAATAAACATGCAGCAACAATAAGTGAATACACTTAAATATTACATTTTTGTTACGTTTTTGTTTCAAAATGTTGTGTGCGTCAAATAATGCATTTTTTCTTATTTTATCTATAACACTAAAATAAAAGTGCTCAGTAAATTGTTATGCAAGTTGTTTCGATGAAATAATTCTCACCCCTTTTTCTGAATGAATAGCTGAATTTAGCAAAGCGCTAGCAATATTTTTTGCAGGGCTAATTTGGCAACTCGCAGGTAATATTCGGGATAAACAAGAAATAAGACGAATAACAATAACTTCACCAAGGCGCTCTTGATTGCGATGACCACTAATGACATTAGGACGCACTAATGTCAATGACTCAAAATTCAAGGCGATTAAGCTTCGTTCAAGCTCCCCTTTTATTCGGCTGTAGAAAAATGGTGAGTTTGCATTAGCACCTAATGCAGAGGTTAACGCATAAGTTGGACACCCCCATTTTTTGGCAAGTTTTGCGCACTCTAAGGGATAAGTGTAATCAACTTGGCGAAACGCAGATTTTGAACCCGCCACTTTCATTGTTGACCCTAAAGTGCAAATCACCGCATCCACTTCCCATATCATCGCATCATCGGGAAGCTGTTCAAAATTAACAATCGGTGCGAATAATTTGGGATGCTCAGGTAATGCATGGCGTACAGGGGCAACAATTTGGCTAATTCGAGAGTCTGCAAGCGCTTGCTCTAACACATGACTACCCACTAACCCTGTTGCACCTATTAGTAATATTTTCATGGATAATCCTCATAAATTAGAAATAAGGCCAATAATGCGGACTCAAAAAATATCCGTATCAATGCACTGAATATAGAAAGTTATTTTAACCAATCCGAAAATCATCACTTAACTGAGCCCAGTGCCTAATTAATTGTTCTTTCTGTTCTTGGAACATAGGCAACTCCTTTAGCATCAAGGGCCAATACGCTCTCGCATGTTGCATAACATCTAATAAATGAGGCTTGATGACAAGCCAAGGAACACCAACTTTTTGTGCCCACTGTTCAAAATGCGCCAACGTAATCTCATTCCATTGTTTTGTACCAACAAATTTTAATGCAAGTTTATCGTTCGCAATGTAAGGACTCGTGAAAACCACATCATATAATGGTGATAGGCAAGGGGATATTTTATCTCGGTAGATTAGTGACCAATTTTTTAAATGGGTATCTCCATTACCTAATAAAATATTAATTAACAATCTCCTCGCCATTTGTTGAATATCTTTATATTTTTCTGAACTTGAATAATAAAGCGTGCTTCCTAAAATTTCATAATTTGCTTTTTGATACTTATCAGTGGGATATAAACCAAATATTTGAGCAAAATCCTCCGTATGAATTCGGCCTTCTGGGCTACGATCAAACCGTTTAATCCCATAAGCATATTCCTCATCAGCCAACTTTATATCTGGAAGATCCTCAAGCTCTGCTAACTTAATTAACCGTATTTCGGGGATGTCTGCCCCTGCACTTTCAGCTAATCTCATGCAGGTATATTCATTGACTGGAACACCCTGGTGCATTGTGGAAGGCGTTTTAACAATCCACATATCCTCTGAAATTTCTTGATTAATATAGTAGCGTCCATCTAAATAAGAAGACGAAAATTTTATTTGAACGCCCGCTAATGAAAATTTGTTATCTGAATGCTTAACATCAATTTGTTGTGGTTCAGTCGAAGTTCGATATTGTAAAGCCCAATCAGGCACTTTTCCAGCACGAATTGGTTCTACATATAATGCCCCAGATAAATTACGTCCTAAATATGCCAAGAGCGCAAATTCATTGTCTATCTGACATTTAATCATTTTTGCAGTGTGTTCCCTTAAAGCCCCTTCAGGTAACAAATTGGACAAAATAGGAGGGAGCTTTATTCGACTCATTAATGGGCTATCAAGATAATCTGTGTCCATTAACTGCCGCAATGTGAACACTGGACGCTCTAGCACTGACATACCCACAAAGTCAGGATGAAAAACGAGTATATTCCTTCCCCCTACATAATGAACAACAATGGCAACCTCTAAACCATATAACTGGATCCTGAGTCCTTCAACATTTTCAGTTTGTTTACTCATTTCGTCCTCGTGATATTTGTCCAAAAATCTAAATCATCACTCTGTGAGGTTTGTAAATCTTCCTGGTCATCTGGCAGGTGTGTTTTTTCAGCATTAAATTGTAATGATGTTTTATGCGAATCTTTCTGTACAATTGAAAGCGCTAAGTCTAACCCTTCAAGCACACGAAGAAATGTTGATAATTTAATATCGTTACCTGCTTCAACACGTTGGTATTGTTGCTGCTTCATACCAATACGCATGTACATATCTTTTTGCTCAAGACCTAAATTTTTGCGTTGTTTAATCAATGTGCTCGCTATTTTTTTAATCTCGTCCATACCCACCTCAAATTACAACTTAAGTGATGTTTATTACTCAATAATACAACTTTAACATTGTAAAACTTCAAAATACAACTTAAATATTGTACAAACCAAAAAAACAACCTGCAGATTGTTTAAATTAAAAATTACAACAAAAGAGTTGTATTGTAGCTTTAATACAATAACTAAGTTGTTTTTAATTCAAAATTTGCAGCTTGTAGCTCTTTTGTTGTTTGATTGTGAAAATCACTTGATATTGGCCATAATTATAAAGATAATCATTCTCAATATCATTTCTGTTATCAGTATAGTTAGCATGGTAAATAATATGACAGCGCCAGTTGCAGAAAATATCGCCGAAACGGCCAAGCAAACAATCAAAACTGACGTCGTAGAGAGCCAACAGCTCTTGGGGCCGACAGGAAAGGTTTCCATACAGCACAATGGCGAGCTTTACCAGTTAAGGCAAACACGTACAGGTAAATTGATTTTAACGAAGTAACGTTCCAACAAAAATTTTATTCGCAAGCCACCTAGGTCACTCATCCAGGCAGCCAGCTTAATCTAAAACATAGGAATCGGTTTCTATGGAGTTTAAACTGTCGTCTGTATTTGCTGATTTTTCATCCAAAAAGCAAGCAAAAAGGTCATACTCCGACCGCGTAAAATTCGCAATCATCACTCGCACACTTTGCGATATTCCTGCGCATCTTACATTCGAAGCTCCCCATGTAATGCCTATTTCCTATCCTCCTGATGGGCAATCCGCCTGTCTATATGCATTTTCACCATTACATAAATAGCCTTTTATTTTCGCTAGTTAGCCTAGCAAAAAATGAAATTTTTACGGAGTATCACCATTATGTCTCATGTTTTACGGATATCCGTGTTGACCAGTGCGATCCTAAGTGTCATCGCCAGCGCTCATGCACAAGCGGCTGAACCCTCAACGACTAAAAAAAGCAATGACGTCATGACTGTTTATGCAACAGGGACTGAACGTGATAGCTTTGATGCGCCCATGATGGTAAGCGTGATTAAAAATGACTCACCTGAAACCCAAACGGCAAGCACGGTTAATGACATCCTACGCAAAGTTCCCGGCATTAACGTGGCAGGCACAGGCCGTTCAAATGGGCAAGATGTCTCTATGCGTGGCTTTGACCGCCGAGGGATCTTGACCCTAGTAGATGGCGTTCGCCAAGGCACCGACACAGGTCATGTGAATGGCACATTTATTGACCCTGCTCTGATTAAACAAGTTGAAATCATTCGAGGCCCATCCGCCCTGCTCTATGGTAGCAGTGCAATGGGGGGAGTCATCGCATGGGAAACCGTTGATGCTAAAGACCTACTACGCGATGGGCAAAATCACGGCTTTCGCGTATTTTCCCAAGCTGCAACAGGTGACCATAGCTTTGGTTTTGGTGGTACAACGTTCGGGCGTACCGATAACCTCGATGGTGTTTTTAGCTTTGTAACAAAAGAAGTGGGTGATATTCGCCTCAGTAATGGCGATGATATGGATAACAAAGAAACTATTGCCAACCTGCTAGCCAAAGGCACATGGCAAATTAATGACGAACAGAAGCTTGCAGGTCAGGTTCGTTACTATAATAACGACGCCCATGAACCTAAAAATCCACAGGCATTGAATGTCGGTAAAGATAACCTACAAGTTAACCGCACCACACGCCAACGTGATGCACAGGCAACTTACCAGCTCAACCCTGCATCACAAGATTGGTTAAACCTAAAAGTTACCCCTTACTATTCAGAGGTCAATATTACAGCAAAAGGGATTGGAACCCCTTATGAAGGCCGCACACAAAAAACCTACGGCTTAAAAGCAGATAACCGTTCTAACGTTTATGATTTACCGCTGGCAGCTCATAACCTCACCTATGGCAGCGAAGCTTATAAGCAAAAGCAAACCCCTTACGCAAACACAACCCAATTCCCTGATGCGGATATCACCTTTGCTTCTGGCTTCTTGCAAGACGAAATTGCCCTAAAAGACTTACCCGTGTCATTTATTGTGGGGACACGTTATGACCACTATAAAGCAAAAGCAAAAGGCAATGAGGACGTTAAAGCAGATAAATGGTCATCAAAAGGTGCGGTAAGCATTACGCCAACAGATTGGTCCATGCTATTTGCATCCTACTCTGAGGCTTTCCGTGCGCCGACAATGATGGAAATGTATAACGATGCAATTCATTTCCCTATGGGGCCCAACAAATACAACAGGTGGCGACCAAACCCAAACTTAAAACCAGAAACAGCTCAAACTACTGAATATGGGATGGGATTACGTTTTGATGATTTATTGATGGAAAGAGATAACCTGCAATTTAAAGCCAGCTATTTTGATACAAAAGCCAAGGATTATATCAATACAAGCGTTAACTTTGCTGAAGGTTATACCACATCTGTTAATGATAAACGCGCCAAAATTTGGGGTGTAGATGCATCACTGGATTATACAACAGACTATTTCACGTGGAACCTAGCCTACAACCGTACAACAGGCAAGAACGAATATGACGGCAAATCAATTACGTCAATCAAGCCAGAGTCATTAACCAGTAACCTGTCGGTTCCTGTTGCTAATAGCGGTTTCTCTGTGGGCTGGTTAGGGGAATTTACCCGCCACACCGACTTTAATAAGGCCTCTAAAGCTAAGCAACAAGCTGGCTATGCCGTCCATGATTTCTACGTTAGCTACCAAGGCGACGGTGCACTCAAAGGTTTAGGCACGAGCGTGGTGTTAGGCAATGCCTTCGACAAAGAATATTACTCATCACAAGGCATTCCTCAAGATGGACGTAATGCCAAGCTACTGGTCAGCTTCCAGTGGTAATTCATACAATACTAAGGAGATAGACGTGAATCCAACCATTTTCGAGCGTTACCAACAAGCCAAAGCAGATAACAAAGCCAAATACGCTCGTGATCTTGCCGCTTACCTGAATATTTCTGAAGCACAGCTACTGCACAGCCGTGTGGGTCATGATAAAGCCGCGCGTTTAGAAGTTGACGCGCCAACCTTGTTGACTGAATTAGCGGCAGTTGGGCAAGTCAAAGCCATTACCCGCAATGAATATGTGGTGCATGAACAAGTGGGTCGTTATGACAATGCAACATTCAGCCCTCACGGTGGTTTGATTTTAAACCCTCGCGCGCTTGATTTGCGCATGTTTTTTTCCCATTGGGATGCGATTTTCGCACTGACAGAAGACACCAAACACGGTGAACGCCACAGTATCCAGTTCTTTGATAAACAAGGTGATGCGCTGCATAAAGTCTACACCACAGATGAAACTGACATGACGGCTTGGCAAGCACTGATTGAAAAATATACTACCGAAAATAACCGTGAATTAGCCCATGTACCCGCTACGCCATTCACTAACCAACCTGTTAGTGATGAACTAAAACAGCAATTAGAACAAGAATGGCGCAACATGACCGATGTGCACCAATTTTTTGTGTTATTGAAAAAGAATAATTTGAGCCGCCAGCAAGTTTTCGCCGCTGTGAGTGATGATTTAGCCTGGAAAGTGCCGAATGATTCCTTCAATCAGCTGATTAACACAGCGTTCAATGATCAGAACGAAATCATGATTTTTGTGGGCAACCGCGGATGTGTGCAAATTTTCACTGGTGAAATCAAAAAAATCATGCCATATCAGAGTGAAGGTTCAGACTTGAAATGGCTTAACATTTTCAATCCTGATTTTACCTTACACATGATTGAAAATGGTATTCATGAGTGCTGGGTAACACGCAAACCAACGCAAGATGGCTTTGTGACTAGCCTTGAAGTTTTCGATATTGAAGGGAATCAAATCGCACAAATGTACGGTCAACGCACTGAAGGTACGCCAGAGCAAGAACAATGGCGCCAGCAAGTCACTGCGTTACCCCGCATTTAAAATTTAGGTAAATTTATTATGAAACAATGGCTTCTAACCTTATCGGTCCTGTTTGTCTCATTCAGTTCTTATGCTACCCAGCGCATTGTCACCCTCGGTGGCGATGTGACAGAAATAGTTTATGAACTTGGCGCTCAAGACCAACTTGTGGCCCGTGATAGCACCAGCTTGCACCCAGAGCAAGCGACTAAGCTTCCTGATGTGGGCTACATGCGAATGCTTAATGCAGAAGGCGTGCTTTCAATGCGCCCAACATTGGTCCTTGCCAGTGAATTAGCAAAACCATCCATGGCGTTAACGCAAATAGAAAAAAGCGGCGTTAAAATCATCAAAGTCACGGGAAAGCCGAGTTTAGAAGCCATTCCAGAAAAAATCACCACCATTGCCACTGCGGTTAACAAACCTGAGCAAGGCAAGCAATTGGTGGATAAATTTAATCAATCACTTAGCCAAGTCAACACCGCGCCAATTGATAAAAAAGTTTTATTTATCATGAGCCACGGTGGTGTACTTCCCCTTGCTGCGGGGAAAAAAACCGCGGTTGATAGCATGATAACCGCAATTGGCGCAAAAAATGCAATGGCCAATTTTGATAGCTATCGCCCGCTTTCCTCAGAAGGTTTATTGTCCAGCCAACCAGACTTAATTGTTTTCACTGAAGAAGGCATTAAATCATTAGGTGGCGTTGATCGCGTGTGGAACTTGCCTGGTATCGCCATGACCCCTGCGGGGAAAAATAAAGCACTCGCCGTCGTTGATGATGTGGGCATGCTGACATTCAGTTTAGGCACGCCAAAAGTTATGCAGCAGCTACGAGAGGCATTAGAGAAGTCCCAATGATCCGTTTTAAGCGCCCTTTTTTCGTTATTCTTATTTTATTATTCGTGCTTTGTGGCTTGACGTTTATTGCATCCAACGCAGGGCCGATAAATTTTTCGTTCAATACACTGTGGCAGGCTTCTGCCACTGACCCTGACTGGCAAATTTGGCTAAATATTCGTTTGCCACGCGTCTTAATTGCCATTTTAGTGGGGCTAGCATTGGCTGTGTCTGGCGCCATTATGCAGGGGCTTTTTCGTAATCCACTCGCTGACCCTAGTTTACTGGGCATTAGTAGTGGTGCAGCATTAGCCGTTGCCGCTTTTATCGTTTTATCATTTTCATTACCAGCAGTAATGCAAAACTATGGCCATATCGCAGCAGCTTTTATTGGTAGCTTAGTTGTCTCCTTAATTATTTTTAGCTTAAATCGTTCATCCAACGGTAATTTGGCGCGTCTACTCCTGGCTGGTATCGCGATAAATGCACTGTGTATGTCATTTATCGGCGTACTCAGTTATATCAGTAATGACCAACAACTCAGAACCTTTAGTCTCTGGATGATGGGTACACTGGGAAATGTGGATTGGATGTCTCTAGCCATTGCCGCTACGGTCATTTTACCTGTCACCCTAGTGTGCTTATGGCAGGGAAACAAGCTAAATATCCTCCAATTAGGGGATGAAGATGCTCATTACCTTGGTTTGAATGTTGAACGGGCTAAATTTACCTTGCTGTTTCTCAGTGCCTTATTAGTTGGGTGTGCGGTGGCGATGAGTGGCGTAATTGGCTTTGTTGGGTTAGTGGTTCCACACTTAATCCGCATGACATTAGGCCCCGACCATCGTTGGTTAATACCAGGGGCAGCCATTGTGGGCGCTGCCCTGTTGTTAATCGCCGACACCATTGCCCGTACCGCGGTCGCCCCTGCTGAAATCCCTGTGGGTCTGCTTACAGGGCTAATTGGTGGGCCATACTTCTTATGGCTTATTTTACGCCAGCCTGCGGGGAGAATGTAAGCAATGCAAGATAAATCTATTTTATTAGAGGCACAAAATCTCATTTATCAAATAGATGATAAAGTATTGATTAACAATGTCAGTCTCTCGATTAAACAACATGAAATGGTGGTCATTATTGGCCCTAATGGTGCAGGAAAATCCAGTCTACTAAAACTGTTAACGGGCTATAATTCCCCCACACAAGGTACCTGCTTGTTAGAGGGGCGCTCTTTAAAAGAGTGGCAAGGTAATGAGTTAGCACGTAAACGAGCAGTAATGAAGCAACATAGTCATTTGCAATTTGCTTTTACTGTTGAAGACGTTGTAGCCATGGGACGTACCCCTTATGGTTCGGAACACAAGCAAGTTGCTATTGAAGAAGCATTATCCCTGACCCATTGCCAAATGTTGCGCCACCGTGATTATCGGCAACTTTCTGGCGGTGAACAACAACGTGTTCAATTAGCACGTGTGTTAGCGCAGTTATGGCAACCCACACCTCAAAGCGCTTGTCTATTTTTAGATGAACCCACGTCGGCTCTGGATTTATACCACCAGCAACATAGCTTGCGCTTACTTCACCAGCTCACCCGTGAACGCCCAATTGGCGTGTGCTGCGTACTTCATGATTTAAACCTAACTGCATTATATGCCGATCGCGTTTTTTTAATTCACGAAGGGAAATTAGCCGCTAGCGGTACTCCTGCGAACGTGTTAACAGCAGAAAATCTCACTCGCTGGTACCAAGCAGACTTAGGGGTGAGCAAACACCCTGAAAATGATACACCTCATGTCTATTTGCGCCATTAATCGTTAAGTTCAATTTATACCTCATAAGAGCACACAAACGTCGTGCTCTTTCTTCATATCGACTAAAACATTCTACTCATTTGTTTTCTTTGAGCTATTCATTTCACAATTATCTTATAGCACCTAAACTTTCGCGATAAATCAATCATTCACTTACACCTCTAAAAATGCGTGAAGTTGGTACAATCTATTGATAGTCATTTGAAATTTGAAGATAAATATTAAGAATTTTCCCCTAGAATACGCCTAAATACGCAAATGGACTAACAAGGCAGAAAATGGAAAACAATATTATCCAAACATTGATTGAATTGACGCATCGTGGCAATGATGATGTGAAAATTGCCGCAATTTCTGCGTTAGGGGATTATCGAGCGACAGTCGAACAACAAACCGCAGTTCATCGTCTACTCGATTTATGTAAAGACCCAAATAAAGATGTGGCTGTATCCGCGATTAAAGCACTAAGTAAGTTATCTGAACATTTTGAATAAAAACCTTTGCCTTCGATTAAGTTAATTCGTTAACGAATCCATTGATATTTTCGCTCGTTTTTTAGCCTCCTCCCCACACTTTTTCTTACTAAATCAAAAACTCAGGTAGGTACGGTACACTCTCTGCCGTCCTGTCATTTTTATCATCAAAACCAATAAATTACATCTCATCTCATTTCATCCACTTTTTTTTATATTTTTAAATAAATAATTTTGATAATATTAGTATCATTGGATTTAAATGCTGATATATATTAAATATCAGTATATTTAACTACCTTAATATTTATAACATGATTTCGTAGGATAGATAATGGATACACAAGTCATCAACACACTGCTCGATTTAACCAATAGAAAAAATGACGATGTCAAAATAGCGGCAATTTCAGCGCTTGGTGATTGCAAGTTGCCAATAAACCAAATGAATACCATGAGCCGGCTGCTAGAACTTTGTAATGATCCGAATCGTGATGTGGCTATCAGCGCGATTAAAGCTGTGAGTAAGCTTTTAAATCATGATAATGAATAAGACAAATAACTTATTCACAATTGTGATAACTAGAAGGAAATAGAAGGGTAACATTAATTATAATCCTACCCTTCTCTATTTATTACGCCTGCTTTAAATGACGTGCGTGAAAAGCAATATGTTCACCAATAAAGCTGCTAATAAAATAGTAGCTATGGTCATAGCCATCACGTAAATGCAGTGTGCAATCAAACTGTTTTTGCTCACTTATTTTTGCGAGTAACTCAGGCTTTAATTGCTCATAATAAAAGGGATCTGCCGTGCCTACATCCACTAACATTGGTGGCGTTTTTTTGGCTTTGCCCAGTAACTCAAGCGTGTCATACTGTCGCCATTGTGCTGTATTGTCCCCCAAATACGCGGTAAAGGCTTTTTGCCCCCATGGTACTTGTGTCGGCGCAATAATCGGCGCAAAAGCAGATAGACTGCAATAACGCTCAGTATTACGCAAACCAATCATTAACGCCCCGTGCCCCCCCATAGAATGCCCTGAAATTGCTCGTTTGTCAGTTACGGGTAAATAATTTTCGACTAAAGCGGGTAACTCTGAAACGATATAATCATACATTTGATAATGACGTTTCCACGGTTCTTGTGATGCATTGACGTAAAAACCAGCCCCTTGCCCCAGGTCATAGGCTGCATCATCTGCCACGCCTTCGCCCCTTGGGCTGGTATCTGGTGCAATCAGGACCACGCCCTGTTCTGCGGCAAATTGTTGCGCCGCTGCTTTAGTGATGAAGTTTTGCTCGTTACATGTCAGCCCTGACAACCAATAAATCACAGGGCAAGGCTGCGTTTGTGCCTGCGGCGGCAAATAAGCTGCAAATTTCATTTCACAACCTAGCACCGTTGATTGATGTTGATAAACATCCTGCCAGCCACCAAAGCAAGCGTGGCGCTCAATTCTCTCCATCAAAGACTCCTTATTCGTAGTGAATGACGGTGCGGATAGACTTGCCTTCATGCATTAAATCAAAGGCTTCATTGATGCTATCAAGGGGTAATGTGTGAGTCACAAACGGCGCGAGTTCTATATCACCTTTCATTGCATCTTCAACCATTTTTGGCAGTTGGCTGCGCCCTTTCACACCGCCAAATGCGGTTCCACGCCATGAGCGACCTGTCACCAATTGGAATGGGCGAGTTGAAATTTCCTGTCCCGCACCTGCAACACCAATAATGATCGACTGCCCCCAGCCACGATGTGCGCTTTCCAATGCCGCACGCATGACATTCACGTTACCAATACATTCAAAGGTGTGATCGACACCCCATTCGGTCATTTCAATCAATACTTGTTGAATCGGCTTATCAAAGTCCTTTGGATTTAAGCACTCTGTTGCACCGAATTGGCGGGCTAATTCGAATTTTGAGGGATTCGTATCAATAGCAATAATACGACCCGCTTTGGCTTGTCTAGCACCTTGAATAACCGCCAACCCAATACCGCCTAACCCGAAGACCGCAACTGAGTCCCCTTCTTGTACTTTCGCTGTATTATGTACTGCACCAATACCCGTTGTCACACCACAACCTAATAAGCATACTTCTTCATGGTTCGCTTCAGGATTAATTTTAGCGAGGGAAACTTCAGCAACGACGGTATACTCACTAAATGTTGAGCAGCCCATATAGTGATAAACAGGCTCACCATTATAAGAAAAACGCGTTGTACCATCAGGCATCACACCTTTGCCTTGCGTCGCACGAACAGACACACATAAGTTCGTTTTGCCTGATTCGCAGAAAACACACTTCCCACATTCAGCGGTATACAATGGAATAACGTGGTCACCTACGCTGACACTCGTCACACCCTCACCGACCTCAACCACAATACCTGCGCCTTCATGGCCTAACACAACTGGAAATAGCCCTTCTGGGTCATCCCCTGAAAGTGTGAATGCATCCGTGTGGCAAACACCTGTATGGCTGATTTTAACCAAAACTTCACCCGCTTTTGGCGGCATAACGTCGAGCTCAACAATTTTCAGTGGCTCCCCAGGAGCAAATGCAACTGCAGCACGTGATTTCATCGTTGTTCCTTTTTTATTTAACGCAAATAAGTGCGAATAAGTGAAATAGCATCATCAACGGACTCTTTTTGATGCTGTGTGGTGGCAGACTCTTGGAGCCCCTCGCGTAAATGACTTTCTAGTACCCCCGCCATTAATCCATTAACAGCACCACGAATGGCAGCAATTTGCTGTAAAACTGCAGCACACTCCACTTCATCCTCTAGGGCGGATTCAAGAGCTAAAAGTTGCCCTTTAAGTTTACGAACCCGAGTCAGTACCGCTTTTTTTTCTTTTGGTGAATGTGGCATCTTTGAGCCCCTTTCATATACATAGGGGGAGTATAGTATCTATATTGCTATCAGTACAGAATGACACTATTTAATTTACTTATTTAAAGCACAAAAAAAGAAAAAATGGCAAAGTGAGCTCTGTTTCACTTTGCCAGTTATGGAAATATAACAATAGGAATTACAGCAAATTAAAGTATTTATCAGGTTTATTGACAGGGGGAAGCGGTTTGAGATCCAGCATGTCCATTGCATTTCGCTCGATACTATTGCAAATCGCATTTAATGGCAGGTCATTCGCAGAAGTCCCAAAAGGATCTTCCAATTCTTCCGCTAATGAGTCCCACGCTAAAAAGGTATATGAAATAAATACCGAAACAAATGGGGTCATATAGTGTAAATCAACCACTAACGCAAACGGCAATAACGTACAAAATAAATACACAGTGCGCTGCAAAATCAAGGTATAAGCAAAAGGAATAGGGGTATTCGAAATACGTTCACAACCACCTAAAACGTCAGATAACGCATTAATATCTTTATTGATTGCTTGGAATAATACATCGCTAATCACTTTATTATCACGCAATTCCCCGACCTTCAGGCCAATCTGCATTAAAATACGGCTACTTGGAAATGGACTATGAATGACTTCATCAAAAATAGCGCGCGGCAGCAGTCGATATAAATCAACAATGGGGCTGGTTTTTCTTAGCTCATGTTTTAAGCTCCAACCAAATGCAATCAATAAGTGAGCGAATTCTTTTTGCGCAGCTTTGTCATTTGGTAATAATCCTTTAATATTTCTTAATATATTGCGTTGATTAATCAACAAATTAGCCCAAAGTGTTCTCGCTTCAATTAAACGGCTATAACACGCGTTATTACGAAAACCTAAAAAGATAGCGATGGCTATCCCTAATAAACTAAAAGGCGCAATAGTTAAATGAATACCTAATTGTTCGTACCATTGGTAACTCAATACGGCAACAATCGAAATCATGATATTAAGAGATAAGCGAAAGGTGATTTTTGACAGCACGGAACCGTGCCAATCGAACAACCGAAAAAACCAGTGTTGATGCGGGCGAATGACCATAATGTAATCAATAATAATTTAGCAAAACGACATAAAACTTATTATTTCATTTATCAAACTGATAATCTATAGGCCATAATTGATTAACAGTTTCCTAGTAATTTCATCTAAAGATAAAAAATAGCTGATGGACACTCTCCAGAGCAGCTATTTTTTCTACATTATTTATTCCATTGTGCTATTTCGTTTTCAGTTAGCATTAAGGGTTGCGTACTGCCAGTCTCAGCCGATTTTACCGCAGCTTCCAGAACTGCCATAACCGCCAGCGCTTGCAATGGTGTTACGGGATTAGATGCATGGCCATTCAATGCATTACGGATGCCCACATAATACTGGCTTTGGTCACCTTTTGGTGTTTGCTGCTGCTTAGGTACCAACGTCTCATCGATTAAAATAATGGAATCATTATCCAATCCCCATTCTTTATCTTGAGGAGTGATCCCTTGCAGTAATTGTTTTTCTTGTTGATCTGGCTGAGATTTTACAGCACTGCCTTTATCACCATGCACAGTGAAACGCGTAAATCCACCCGCGGCTAACATGCTGCAATGTAAAATCACTTTATGGGTTGGGTAGTTTAATAACACATGTGCCCAATCATTAATTTGACCATTATTCCTTAACGTCGCAATATTACCTTGCACAGACTGCGGCAGACCAAACAGTTGTAGTGCTTGGTCAATTAAATGTGGGCCTAAATCAAACCATAAGCCACTACCTGGTAAGTTTTGTTCACGCCAACGTACTCTTACTTCAGGGCGAAAGCGGTCGATGTGAGATTCAAAGTGCTTTATTTCACCTATCTGTTTTTGTTCAATCACATTTTTAATAGCAAGGTAATCGCTGTCCCAGCGGCGATTATGAAATACAGATAATAAAATATTGTGGGCTTTCGCAAGTTCAATCAACTCTCTTGCTTCTTGCATATCCAACGTAAATGGCTTATCAACCACCACATTTTTACCCGCTTCAATTGCTAACTTTGCCAATGGTGCATGAGTCGCATTTGGGCTTGCTATCACCACTAAGTCAATATCAGAACGAAGAATAGCCTCCTCCGGTGATGCTATCACCGTGGTGTTTGGAATATCACGTTTTACTTTTTCTTCATCACTTGAAGCGACGACAGCAAGATTCAACCCATCAACAGACCTAATTAAAGGTGCATGGAATGTTTTACCCACAAACCCATAGCCAATCAGTGCAACATTAATTTCTTTGCTCATAATCTTACCTGTTCATTAAATACTAAGAGAATTTACAGTCACCTTGCTATTAGGACTGAGTTCATCCCAATCACAATCTAAAAATAATTGGTCAATTTCGTCTAAATTAGCAACTAAATAAGGCTGACATAGGTTTAATTTCGTGCTGTCTGCAACCACCCAATGCATTTGACTATTGGCAATCATGGCGCGCTTTACATCACAATCCGCTTCCTCTGAAGCACTTAGCCCCAGCGTGGAGTGCAGTGCACAAGCGCCTAAAATGGCAATATCCGCTCTGTACCTCGCCAGCATAGATAATGTGGCACTTCCTGAAAATAACCTTTGCTGAGGATCCCACTCACCACCGAGCAAAATTAACTGGATATCGGTGCGGTCACTGAAGTGGGTCGCGATGTCCAAGGATGTGGTAATGATTTTCATCGAGCCTTGGATAAAGCTAGCAATAGCCATTACCGTACTGCCAGAATCAAGGAAAAGTGTTGAGCTCTTCGGAATCAATTTAGCAACCTGTTGCCCTAATTGTTTTTTAACCTCAGGCAATAAAATATTTCGCCCGCGACGGCTCATAACTGGCACATTGAACCCCACAGCGCCGCCATGGTTTTTTTGTGCCAAACCTTGGTTTTCTAGTTCAGTTAAATCACGCCGGATAGTATCAGCAGAAACATGCAACTGATTAGATAAGTCTGCAACACTCACCTGACCATTTTTTGCTATTATTTCAATAATATAATTCTGTCTCGCTTGTTTATGCATAACCGCAAAACCTCGCAAAATACTGCAATATGCATCATATTACCGCAATACGAAAAGAAATAAACATGAAAATAGCGCAATTATTACCGACATTTTTAATTTTATTAAATTGACATACTGTTATGTTGAATAAGAAAGGAGATTGCACATAAGAGAAAGGTCGAGATACAGTAGAAAACCGCCTATTCGGTTCTCTACTTAGCTTGAATTAAAACACTAGCTTTTTAACGATTCTAACCGTTTAATTTCATCACGTAATGCATCAATTTCGCGTTCTAACTGACGACTTTCATCTGAATAATATTTACTGTTCAGTTTTGTTGGCCCTGTAGCCCCAGAGTAATGATCATAACAACGGTTTTGTACATTAGAAATAGCACGTTGTAACCCAGCGACTCGATGACGGTTCCCATATGCTTTTGCGTATTTTAGCTGTTTTTCAAGTTGGTAAATTTTATTATCACAACCAGAGTAATTAGAACCCGCTTGGGAAGATAATGGAATAAATAGTGTTGATAAAATAATTAGCATTATCTTTTTCATTTAACTCTCCAAATATAAAAAATAAATTAAATTTTATCTATTTCATCACTTTTATATTTTATTAATATAAGCAAGCTCCTAATTTAGCTTAAGATAACAATTAAATCTAAAATAGTCACATTATAAAGCAGGATAAATGATAACATATATTTATAGTTAAGACACCAAACAGGTCTGATCACTTTTTATGATAATTTATTACAGACAGACATAATTTTCCTTGTTACCTTACTCTCATGGACTTTTCTCTACACGGATGTAGACACTTCTTACTTCGAACGGTCATAAGCACTAGGCCGCTTTTCAAACAGATACTTCAATTTATTCAATTAAACCTTGTCTTTTAGCTTAATTTTTTAAAATATTTATTAAGCACAAATAGCACAAAATTATTTTTATCTAAAAATAAAAAAATTCATTTAATTTGTATTTACTTAAACCTATAGGAATAAGTTTAAATCCCCCCTTATTTTCATATATTTTTTGCAGTCTCTTTATGGGCAAAGATATACTCTAGCCAAAGGTAATACTAAAGAGAGTAACCATGCACTCAACTAAATTCGAGCTCACATTTGCCAGCGCTGACGAACAACATTTTCATACAGCCTTAAAACAAGCCAGCCAAGATTATCTACAAAGCAAACACGATCACGTATATGCGAGTAAAACCGATATTGCAGTAGTCATCATCTTATTCAGTATCGCAATATTATGCTACCTACCTACGCTGTTTACCTCATCCGTATTAACTTACAGTTTATCCTATTTTATTTTTGTTCTGCTCATCATGTTCCTCAATGTCATTGGGCAACACGATGCTTGCCATAATACGTTATTTAAAAATAGTTGGAAAAACCGGGTATTTGGACGTTTAGTCACCTTACCTTTAGGGTTAGAGCCTGAATTTTGGCGAACCCGCCATGTTCACTACCACCACCATTTTGCCAATATTGAAGATTATGACTTAGACACAGAAGAAAATGGCATCTTTCGCCAAACGCCTTTTCAAAAATGGCGACCTTTCATGAAGTATCAACACATCTACTGGCCATTTATTGCGTCTTTTTCTTTAACATGGATAGCACTGGTTTTTGACTGGTCGGATAGAACAGGGAAAACACGCCTGAAAGATAAAAAGGTTTTAGCGGGAAAAAAAGGTTGGGCACTTTTTATTACTAGCAAAATTGGTCATTTACTACTGATGCTAGGCTTCCCTTTACTTTTTGCCCATGAACATGGAATAAGTTTAACCACTATTTTTGTCACTTATATTTTAAGCCAAATGATTGCATCTATTTTTGTCATTTATTTGCTTTTGGGGACGCATTGGGCTGAAACTGAATTTTTTACTGCACCAGAAGACAAACAAATTAAGCATGGTTGGTACCATCATAATTTTGTTACTGCCTGTGATTGGATACCAACACCACATTGTCTATGGCGTTTAACTGGCGGACTTAATTATCATCTCACCCATCACCTTTTCCCCAATTGGCACCATCGCCACTACCCTGCCTTGGCAAAGATTTTGGGTGAGTTAGCGACGCAACACAACATGCCTTACCGCTGTATTCGTTATAATGAATTGGTCGCAGCACAAATTCGCTTCTTAAAAAAAATGGGTGAAAAACCACACTAAATTTCGTCTCACTGTATGCATATTCTATTAATACAGTGAGGTCATTTTTCTATTTAAACAGTTACTCAACAAACTAATTATTTAAGCATTTATTAGACCTTAAAATAAATGCTTAAGGTTCATTAACCAACCATATGGTATCCTACTAAATAACCTATACCCATATTATTTTTGGTGAATAATTAAAACAATTGATTTAATTATTGATATAAATTCAATCAAAAAACCATAATATTAATTATTTTAACATTCATTTATCACTTGTTTAATTTTCATTTATTAAGGAATTATTAAATTCACTATTGCATTCATTGATACTTCATTTAAGTTATCCAAAATATACTTCATAAAAAATAATATTTCTAATTTACACACTACATTTTATAGAATGGTTGACACTCGCATGAAAAAAGCAGAGTACATTATAAAAAAACTACGCACATTTATTATTAGTGATAAGCTTTATCTTACTAATAAATTTGCAAAAAAACTAAATTATCGCCCTGATTTTAAAACACCTAAAAGCTTCAATGAAAAGGTGAATTTTAGAATGCTGCGTGATAAAAACCCACTGTATACACAGCTTGCTGATAAACTAGCCGTCAGGAACTACATCAGTCGAACCATTGGCGATGAGTATTTAGTTCCTATCTTAGCCACCTATCGTCATGTAGATGAAATTAATATCGATACACTTCCTGAACAATTTGTCCTCAAATGTAATCATGATAGCGGCAGCAGTGTAATTTGCCGAAACAAAGAAAAATTTGATTGGCAACATGCCAAAGATAAATTGTCATTTCATTTATTCAAAAATCTTTATTACATTACTCGCGAACGTCATTATAAAAATATTTCACCACAAATTATTTGTGAAAAATATATTGACTTATTCGCCAATAAAAATAGAAAACTCGTTCCTGAAACTTGCCGTATACATTGTTTTTCAGGTAAGCCTGTCTATGCAGAAATCGATTATACTGATGAGTCAGGTGAAGAGTTTATCAATATCTATGATATTAACTGGCAATTGCAACCCGTCACTTTTGGCTATCCAAATATGTTAGAGCCAGTATCTGAGCCACCTCTCTTTAAAGAAATGCTACGCTTGGCTGAAATTCTCGTCACACCATTCGATTATTGCCGTGCAGACTTTTTGATGTCTGATGAAAACACCTTGTATTTTAGTGAACTCACGTTTGCCCCTAATGCAGGTAGAACAGAAATATCACCATTGTCGTGGGACTTTAAATTAGGGGAGCATTGGGAACAACGCATTACCCAATCTGCGGGCTATGCGCCTCTCGAAGGTGCCTTATCAACTATCTCCGTGAATAAGAAAAAGTAACGAATAGAAAAAAGGCCCTGTGAATTCACAGAGCCTTTATAAACCATATTAACTTAAACAGTTAATTCGCCAGCACACTCGCTTTACGACGCAAGCTGGCTATTAACATATAAATTGCCGTCACGAGCAACACAATAAAGAAGAAATCCACTAACCCATTATGCTGACTTAATAATGCGCCCGCCGCGATTGGGCCCATTGCTGAACCAATGCTATAACTAAATAACATCACTTGTGTTGCAGCAACAATATAGGATGAATCCAAGTTATCACACGCTAAAGTAATCGCAACCGGGTATAACGCAAATGAAGACATTCCTAACAACGCTAATGCAACAATCATCACTAAGTAGTCGCTAGAAATATAAATAACCCCCATCGCGAATACCCCTAATAAGGAAACCATCGCTAATAACAAGGTTTTGCTCATCAAAATTGACAACTTACTGACAACAGGCTGGATCAACATACCACCCAAAATAATTGAAGCCATCAAAACCCCAACTTGGTCAGTCGTGAATTGTTCTTTCTTCAACGATAAAGGCATCAACCCATAAATCGTACCCATAGTGATACCTGAAACCATACACCCAATAATTGCAGGTTTACTTAATCGTGCAATTTTTTTCAGCGATAATTTTTGGTGTGACCCGCTATCTGGTTGCCCTTGGCGAACGAATAATGGGGGCATTACAGCTAATAACAATAAGCCCAATACAACCATAAAAGGATAAGCACCTTGGGTTCCGATAACGCCAATCGCGAGTTGCCCTAACGTTGTCCCGCCATATAATGACGTCATATAAAAGCTTAATCGCTTAGCTCGCTCTTTCGGGCTGTCACCAATCAGCAGCCAGGATTCAACCACCACAAAGATACCCGCAACCGCGATACCTGCAATTAAACGGTTTGGAAGCCAAGCTTCAATCGAAGGTGCCCATGGCAAAACCACAACCGTTGCGGCTAGCATTAATAAAAAACCAATAAAAGCGAGGCGATGACCAATTTTGGCAATCACGGGCTCAATTAGCATTGAACCAATTAATAAGCCAATGTAGTAGGCACTTGCTAACCAACCTGCGTACTGCGTATCAATTCCGAAGCTCCCCATAGATAATGGGATTAAGCTCATTAAATAACCCGATGCAATAGCAAAAATCGTTAACCCTGCAACAGGAACGAATGCATTATCGCGTTTGCGCATGATAGTAGTGGACTGATTCACGCCCCACTCTCCAACAAATAAAAATAAATAATATGCGCTGCAACTACATCGTAGAATACGACAAGGCTGTGATCTCAAAAAAGGAACACATTTCGGCGATTAGTGCAGGAGTAAAATATAAAAATAAGACTGATTTGAGCGCAATATAGAACGTTAAATCGGTAAGTTAAAATGAGAAAATCTAATGGTGACTAGTAAAATAATTTATGTGAGAAAAATCACGTTTTTTCCGAAAGAGAATTTAAATCAATATCGACCATTAAAACAAACAAAACCCTTTAAATTCATACCGATAAAAAAACAATCACTTTTCTTTTTTTGTTACAGATTGACACAACTTAAGCCAAATGGAAAAGGCCATAAAAGTACTCAATGGTAAAATAATTTATTTATTATTTAATCTTGCTATCACGCCCAATGCAAAATACCTTTTTTGCTGGCAAGAGAAATGAAAGTAACTTAATTTATACTTCTATAATGCCCTATTTAATTCATTTCGTTTTTAGTCAAAAATACTTAATAGAACATACGGTTTAATAATTTCTTTCCGCATAGTTTACCAACTAGCATTTTTCTAATGCAGAAAGGCGGCGCCAAAGTGTTGTTCTGCTAATCCCTAGGTACTGAGCTACCGCTTTACGATCACCATTAAACCTTGCCATTATGTCAGTAAGTGATTCCTTACCTCTATCAATAACAACATCATTGTCATTTACTATCCACTGGCGTTCGGGAGATAAACTGATCAGCATCTCTTCAGTAATGGCCTTTTCAGGGTATGCACTACAATAAAGTGCAACCCGCTCCATTAAGTTTCGCAGCTCACGCACATTTCCTGGCCATGCATAATTTAGAAAAAAATGACGACAGCTTAAAAGCTGCTGTACCCGAAACGCAGGGAGCGGTAAAACCAAACCAGCAAAAGCCAATTTTAAAAGCCTCTGTGCGAGAAAAAGAATGTCTTCACCTCGCTCATTAAGCGCAGGTACTTGCATCCGAAGTACCCCTAAACGGTAGAATAGGTCAGCACGAAAATGCCCATTTTTCACCCAATCATCTAAATGGCAATGGGTCGCACAAATCACACGCACATTGACTTGCAAAGGTTTATAACCACCAATCCGTACCACAGAGCGCTCTTCCAGCACCCGCAAAAGTCGCGTTTGCAACGCTAATGGCATTTCGCCAATTTCATCTAAAAATAATGTGCCACCATGAGCTAGTTCAAACAACCCTGCTCTTCCCCCACGCCGTGACCCTGTAAATGCCCCCTCTTCATAACCAAATAATTCAGCTTCTAATAATGTTTCAGGAATCGCGCCACAATTAACCGCGACAAAAGGCATTTGCTGCTTACTGCGTTTGTGCTGATTAAATAATGTAAATTCATGGTGAATCGCTTGTGCCACCATTTCTTTCCCTGTTCCACTTTCGCCTTGGATCAGTACAGTAGCCTCTGAGCGTGCATATAACATAATCGTCTGTCTTACCCGTTCCATTGACAATGATGAACCAATTAAATCATTGATTGTATGGCGGACTTTTGGCGGGGTAACTGGTAGATATTTATCTGATGAATGGCGATTACGGTGAGACATTCGGCTTAACTCAATAGCATCGGAAAATGCCTGCCGTATGGTTTGAGTTGAATAGACAAAAATGCCTGTCATTCCCATTTCATCCGCTAAGTCCATAATCAACCCAGCGCCGACAACCACTGAAATCCCCATCGATTTCAAAGCCTTAAGTTGTTCTCGTGCATCTTCGGCGGTAACATAGCTACGTTGTTCAATTTGCAATGCAAAACGTTGCTGAAAATCGGTTAATGATGGAATGGTATTTTTATAATTAATAATACCAATCTTATCACTGATTTCTCGCCCCTTCGCAAGTGCTTGCATTACGTCAAATCCGTTGATATTAACGATGATAACAGGCACAGAAACATGACTTTTGAGGTAAGCACCGTTTGAGCCAGCACTAATGATAGCATCACAATGCCCTTGCTTTAGCCTCTCTCGTACCTCTTCCGCCGCCTGTTCAAATCCCAGATTTAACGGTGTAATGTCTGCTTGTTCACTAAATTCGGGGCTTATATCGCGAAAAAGTGTATATAGCCGTGAAACAGACACTGTCCAAATAATCGGTTTTTCCATCTATTTCACTCCCTCACAGTTATGTTTCAAAAAATGTTTCAATTAACAATAGCGCGTTTCAATGAAACATGCTAATCACAGATTAGAAATTTGTTTTCTTTATCACAAACCCACACAACACCCAACCAATTAATTTATAAAGATTTATTTCAAATAACCCACCTTTAGGCTAGTTGGCATGCCAATTGCTATATGATTATAGTGACCTTAAATAAAAACAATTTATTAACAATTAAGAGGCTTCTATGACATCTATTCCTGCTGGACAAAAATTCCGCGATGCTGTCGCTCAAGAATCCCCCCTTCAGTTAGTTGGGACGATTAATGCCAATCATGCCCTTCTTGCCCAACAAGCAGGCTATAAAGCGATTTATTTATCTGGTGGTGGCGTCGCGGCAGGATCATTAGGTATGCCTGACTTAGGGATCTCCACTCTAGAGGATGTGTTAATTGATATTCGTCGCATTACTGATGTCTGTGATTTACCCCTGATGGTTGATGCCGATATTGGCTTTGGCCCTTCAGCTTTTAATGTCGCTCGCACCGTCAAGTCATTTTGCAAAGCAGGTGCGGCGGGATTACACCTTGAAGACCAAGTCGGTGCGAAACGCTGTGGTCACCGACCTAATAAAGAGATTGTCTCAACACAAGAAATGGTAGATAGAATCAAAGCCGCGGTAGATGCCCGTACTGATGATAGTTTTGTGATTATGGCTCGCACAGATGCACTCGCCGTCGAAGGCCTAGATGCTGCACTTGAACGAGCTCAAGCCTATCTCGATGCAGGTGCAGACATGTTATTCCCTGAGGCTATTACTGAACTGTCTATGTACCAACAATTTACCCAAAACACCCCCGCACCTGTTCTTGCTAATCTTACAGAATTTGGCCAAACCCCATTGTTTACGTTAGATGAGCTTCGTAGTGTCGGTATCGCTATCGCACTCTATCCGCTGTCAGCTTTTCGTGCGATGAATAAAGCCGCAGAACAGGTCTACACTGCAATACGCCATGAAGGCACACAGAAAAACGTTATTCCTTTGATGCAAACACGTGATGAACTTTACCAAAGCATTCATTACTACGATTACGAACAAAAACTGGATGCCCTATTTTCACAAAAAAAACCATAGACACACAGGCGGCACCAAGTTGAGTCTCCTCTATCCCTTACAAGGAAATTACGATGAATGAACAACTTAGTAACACCGTATCACCACAATTTAAGCCCAAAAAATCGGTGGCACTTTCAGGTGTTCCAGCGGGAAATACTGCACTTTGTACCGTAGGACGTAACGGGAATGATCTGCACTATCGTGGTTTTGATATTCATGACTTAGCCACTCAATGCGAATTCGAAGAAGTTGCACACTTACTGATACACGATAAGCTCCCCACACAAACTGAGCTCATCGCCTATAAAGCAAAACTACAAACCTATCGCGGGCTACCTGCAAGTGTGAAACAAACTTTAGAATCTGTTCCCGCAAATGCACACCCTATGGATGTCTTACGAACAGGGGTTTCGATGATGGGCTGTGTACTCCCCGAAAAAGATTCACACCCATTTTCAGGTGCCAGAGACATTGCTGACCGATTGTTAGCCTCATTAGGCTCAATGTTACTGTACTGGTATCACTTTAGTCACCATGGTCGTCGTATCGAAACGCAAACCGATGACGACTCAATAGGTGCCCATTTTTTGCATTTGTTGCATGGCAAAAAACCGCCAGCTCAATGGGAAAAATTCATGCATATTGCCGCAATTTTATATGCAGAACATGAGTTTAATGCCTCAACATTTGCCGCTCGCGTCATTGCAGGCACAGGTACCGATTTTTATTCAGCAATAACAGGCGCAATAGCCGCCTTACGAGGGCCAAAACATGGCGGCGCAAATGAGGTTTCATTAGAAATCCAGCAGCGCTATGCCTCAATGGATGAAGCCGAACGAGATATCACGGCTCGTATTCATAATAAAGAAGTCATTATTGGCTTTGGCCACCCAGTGTACACCCTTGCTGATCCACGCCATCCCATCATTAAATCCGTGGCATTGCAGCTTTCAGAACAAAATTTGAATCGCCATTTATACAGCGTTGCTGACCGTATCGAAACGGTAATGAAACGTGAAAAAGGCATGTTTCCAAATTTGGATTGGTTCTCTGCAGTGGCCTATCACTTAATGGGGGTACCAACCGCCATGTTTACCCCGCTATTTGTCATGGCGCGGACTACAGGTTGGTCTGCCCATATTCTCGAACAAAGACAAGACAATAAAATTATTCGTCCATCGGCCAATTATATTGGGCCAGAAAATCAATTATTCACTCCAATAGAACAGCGTTAATAAAGGTAAAATAATGACAACACAAACCGTGAGTTCTCAAAAAATTGAATTTGATAAAGTTATCAGTGACATTGTTGATTATGTAATGGATTACCCAATTGTTTCTGAACTAGCTTACGATACCGCCTATCATTGCCTGCTCGATACGCTAGGCTGCGGCATGGAATCGTTAGAATACCCGGCCTGTAAAAAACTGTTAGGCCCAATAGTACCAGGAACAATTGTTCCCAATGGCACTAAAATTCCTGGCACCCAATTTCAATTAGACCCTGTTCAAGGTGCTTTTAATATTGGCACAATGTGCCGCTGGCTTGATTTTAATGATACTTGGCTCGCCGCTGAATGGGGCCACCCTTCAGATAACTTAGGTGGCATCCTTGCTACCGCCGATTGGTTATCGAGGGAAAATCTAGCTAAAGGCAAAAAACCGTTAATCATTAAAGATGTATTAACGGCTATGATTAAAGCACACGAAATTCAAGGGTGCATCGCCCTTGAAAATGCCTTTAACAAAGTCGGGCTCGACCATGTTATTTTAGTCAAAGTCGCCTCAACAGCTGTTGTCTCACAAATGTTAGGTTTAAACCGCGAACAGATCCTCAATGCTATTTCCCTAGCGTGGATTGATGGCCACAGCTTACGTACTTACCGCCATGCGCCGAATACAGGTTCAAGAAAATCATGGGCAGCAGGAGATGCAACCTCCCGTGCAGTTAGGCTCGCATTGATGGCGCAAAAAGGCGAAATGGGCTACCCAACGGCATTGACTGCCAAAACATGGGGGTTTTATGACGTTTTATTTAAGGGGCAGCCGCTTCGCTTCCAACGCCCTTATGATTCCTATGTTATGGAAAACGTATTGTTTAAAATCGCTTTCCCCGCTGAGTTTCACTCTCAAACCGCCGTCGAAGCTGCATTACAATTACATAGAACATTAGCCGCAATGGGTAAAAGTGCCGATGATATTGCATCAATTACAATTCGCACCCATGAAGCCTGTATTCGCATTATTGATAAGAAAGGCCCACTCAATAACCCTGCTGACCGTGACCATTGCATACAATACATGGTGGCTGTGCCACTAATTTTTGGTCGACTCACCGCCGCTGACTATGAAGATAACATTGCGCAAGATAGCCGTATTGATGCGCTTCGTGCCAAAATACATTGCCATGAAGACACGCAATTTACCGCCGACTACCATGACCCAGATAAACGTTCAATTTCTAATGGATTAACCATTACGCTAAATGATGGTCACGTGTTGGATGAAGTGGTGATTGAATACCCTGTAGGCCATAAACGCCGCCGTAAAGAAGGGATGCCGTTGTTATTGAAGAAATTTAGAATTAACTTGGCAAGGCAGTTTCCTGAAGCGCAGCAGCTGCGTATTCTTCAAGCATCACTCGATAAACCCATGTTAGAAAAAATGTCCGTAAATGAATATATGGATTTATTTGTGATTTAAGCTCGCCCCGCCTTTAATAATGACAAAACGCCGCTATATATTGCGATATTGCGGCGTTGCTATTTTTTAGCATCAATAAATTAAAAAATAAATTGATAGCGGGTTTGACTGGAATAAATCCGCTGTGATTCAGCAATACCCGTATATAGATCCCCCCATTCAGGGTGATTGACCGCATCAGGTGGAAACTGTGTTTCTAAAGCCACCCCTGAATATGCGGTATAAATTTGGCTTTTTCCTGCAATAGCAAACAACTGATTACCACTATAAAGCTGCATCGCAGGCATTGTTGTGCTAATTTTCATCTGTACATCACCATCAGGCGCACCTAATGTTGCCACCGTTTGCAGCCCATCCGCCATACCGCTATTAAAGATGAACGTATGGTCATACCCACCAACCGCCGCTTGTACATCATCTTGTAAAAAATCTCGGCCAATGCGTTTGCTCGCTCGAAAATCAAAGTTCGTATCAGTGACATCCCGCCACTCCCCTGTTGGCAGCCCTTCCGCGGTTGTCGGTAAAAATGTATCAGCCGCTATCTGCAAGTCATGCTCAAATACGGTTCGAGCTGAATCTTCCCCCGCAAGGTTAAAATAGGTGTGATTCGTCAGGTTCACTGGACAATCTTCTGTTGATTGGTATTTATAATCAATAACCACTTGATTATCTTCAGTTAGTTCATAGCTAACCTCAACCAATAATGTCCCTGGAAAGCCTTGATCCCCCGCAGGCGAAACTAAAGAAAAAACTGCTTTAGATGGACTAGGCTGAATGATCCCCCAAATTCGATAGCTAAAATTGCTTTTTCCACCATGTAAACAGTGGATATCTTGATTATTGGAAACAGTATATTGATGGCCATTTAACGTAAATCGTGAGCCACAAATGCGGTTTGCAACTCGCCCGATGGTCGCACCGAGATAAACACCCTGCTCCATCTGCTTCGCCATGTTGGGTGACCCTAAAACCACATCTCGCTTCCCACTTGGTAAAGGCAATATACAGCTAACCCAGCTGGCGCCTAAACTTGTGAGTAAAACTTTCATTCCATTTTGATTAGTCAGTGCAATAACTTTTGGCGATCGGATAGCGTGACGCTGTTCTTGAGTAAACCGCATTTTTCCCTCAATATTCGACAGTAATCTATTCAGCTGAAGGGGTAAAATATTAACATTTGCTCAACCGCCCCTTCCGCGTGAACAAAAAAATTGTTCCATCCTGCAACAACAAGTTGATTTTCCACTGGTTGCCTATTGAGTGCAATAACTTATTGGCTGATATTGTTTTAATGTGACAAAAAAATAACCGAATAAGACACAAAATTCGGTTATTTTGAAAACATATTGGTAACCATTTTATTAATGCTTGATGTGTTTGTCGTAAGGGTCTAAGTGAGTCATCACATCTAAAATTTGTGGGTTTTCCATGAGTTTTTTACGTGTATTAACAGCAATATCATGCCCTTGTGTAATACTCATATTTCCATCAAGCTCTAAATGCACATCAACTAATAAAAAATCCCCTGATTTGCGGGTTTTTAAATCATGATAACCCGATAATTCGTCGATGCTATCTAGTACATCGCGGATTTCTTGTAGTGTCTCCTCATCAGCGCCTTTATCCATTAAATCTTGCATAGATTGATTGGTAAATTTAAAACCCATTCTGAAAACAAATGTCCCCACAATCATTGCAGCAAGTGGATCAAAAATACGCAGTCCACATAAATTACCCACAATACCAATAGCCACAACCAAAGAAGATGCAGCATCAGAACGTGCGTGCCATGCATTTGCAACTAACATGCTGGAATTCACTTTCTTTGCTACATACAACATATAACGGAATAATCCCTCTTTTGCGACTAATGCAACCAACGCTGCCACTAATGCAATCATATGAACTTCAGGGATCAAATCAGGATTGAGTAGCTTTTCAATGGCAGACCACACCATTCCCACTCCAACAATCAATAAAATAATCCCCAAAATCAATGATGCCCCATTTTCATAACGAAAATGTCCATAAGGGTGGTCTTCATCTGGTTTTTTGTGGCTCTTTTTATTGGCGATCAGAACAACAAAATCCGCGATTAAATCGGATAATGTGTGGATCCCATCAGCGATTAAACCTGACGAGTGAGAAAAAATACCAATAATGATCTGCCAAATAGATAGCAGCGTATTGACCAACACACTAATCAATGTGCTTTTTTTCGCCGCCTTAAATTTAGCCTGCTGAACGACAAATTCCTTGCTTGGCTGCCCTACCGCTTCATTTTTATTCATACCATCATTTCTTTAATGAAAAACAAAATAATTATCATTTAAATAAACTTTTTAAATCAATAAGTTAAATAAATACTCTGCCAATACTCGCACATTAAATGTTAAATGTCTCATGATAATTTGTAACCAGTTAGCTTGGATGAAAATGGTTATTCTTTATTTTTGATTACAAATGCGTTCATTATTTAAAATAGCGATAAATGCGCACTTAATAGCATTTCTTCTATCTTATTTAACTTATAGTATATAAATAGTGAATTGCTATAATCGATTTCAAATAACATATGAATGAGGTGGCTATGTATAAAAAAATTCTAGTTCCTATTGATTTACTAGAAGATGAGCTGAATCAGGACATCATAAAACACGTTGAAGCCTTAGCCATGTTGGGGGCACCTGAAATTCATTTTTTATCCGTCATTCCGAGTGTTGAATTATTTTTTGGTATTGAAATCGCCGCATTGCCCGAGAGTCAAAAAAACTCTGCGGAACGCTCTGTTTTAGCGATGCGTGCACTGGAAGAAATAATTAAAGACATAAAAGTGCCAGATGCTCAGATTAATTGCAAAGTCAGCATTGGCTCAGCGAAAGATGAAATCTTAGATTACGCACAAGAGATTGATGCGGATTTAATCATGGTGGGCTCACACCATCCAAGTACCTCAACTTATTTATTAGGTTCAACAGCGTCAGCTATTGTTCGTCATGCAAAAACATCGGTCTTTGTGATCCGCTAAAATAATAGATAAAAAAATGCCGCAAATTTATGGGGGTCACCTTCAATTAGCGGCATTTTTTATTTATTTTTTGGTGGAATCAATTAGCTTATCGTCTGTTGACCAAATACGATATTTAACATCCATATCTGCAGGCGCATAAACAACAATAGGGAGCTTGCTGTTATAACGAACAAACGCATCATCACCTAATTGAGTTGTGATAAAACGATCTTCAGCTGGCTTAGTACAGGCCATCATTGTTGATGCAGGCCCTTTAATTTCATCCAATTTATAGTAGTCGTAACCCCAGCCCTCTAAGGTTTTCTTATCAAGATCCCCCATAAACCACTGATGGTTACAATCTGCTTTAATTGTTTTACCAATGACCAGCTCAACCATAAAGTTATTTTCATTTTGCTGGTTTGCAAGTTGAATCACATGACGAGTCATACCTGATTCTGCTTTTGGATATGGTGCGATCTTTTCCAAGTCCTCCGTTGCTACTGCACAAGATGAGACAAGTGCCGCTGCCATTACAGATAAAATCGCTTTTTTCATCATTTATTCCTATTTCAAAAGAGAAAATCAATTAAAAACTCTAAGTTCCACTACATAGTAAGTCAATTACACTGTAATTATCACTATAGATGATTCTTAATTACAAAAATATAGGTTTTTCACAGTAGATAGACGTAATAGTACTTAATTTTAGTATAAGGATCATAAAAATGATAAAAATTATGTAAATTACCCGCTAATTTAATGCACAAAATATGCGCACTGATTATACTAAATTTGAGGCTTAATACATTCTGAGGAGGTAGTATGTTATCAGCAGATCAAGATTTAGTTTCAAAATTAGTATCCACACATCCCCGTTTTCAAACGTTATATGAAAAGCATCATCGACTCGATAAAGAAATCAGTAAACTCGAAGGCCCATCTGGCGCTGGTTATAACGAGCACGTAGCCAAACTAAAAAAAGAAAAATTACATCTTAAAGATGAAATGCAAAAAATAATGCAATCTAGTCTGTAACCTATTAAAGATAGGCTCGATGAGTTTATCTTTTTATTGAATATCCAAGTGGTTTCAGTAAAAGAGGGTGGCCCACTGGTTAGCCCTCTTTTTCATTATCCCCAAATTTATTGAACTCTATCAAAAAATCCATCGTTAAGCTCTCATAAGCTTTCTATTGAAACTATTAAAATGTATATTAAATGCATGTTTTATTTTAAGCAGAGGCAATCATGGTTGGTAAACGAATAAATCGGGAAATTAAAACGATTGAAAAAATGATCAACATCTATGAGAAAGCACACTCAGCCCCCAATGACATACCAGATTATTATCAAAAGCTTTTCACTTATGCCGTTAATCGCTTAGAGAAATGTCGTTATGGGGAAGCAAAGCCTGCCTGCAAACAATGCCCTATTCATTGCTACCAACCGAAAATGCGAGAACAAATGAAGGCAGTGATGCGCTGGGCTGGCCCTAAAATGCTGTTACACCATCCAATACTCGCAATTCGACACCTACTTGATGACCGTAAGCCAGTGCCCAAACTTCCAGCTAAAGTTAATAAGCGCGTAGCGCAGAACCAAGACATAAATAAGTAGAATTAACTTAAGGGCAGAAATATTACAGCATAATCCACATAAGCGTAAGCTACATTTTTTATGCTTATTTACATAAGATAGTCTTATTCTTTCAATATACTCTCACCATTAAGAAATTATCAATATCCAACTGATATATTTATGTTTTTCTGCAAAAACACCTTTTATGCGTAAACATAAAAATGAGAAATACTGGAATCCATCACCTTAACACTGACTATTTATGACTGAAATATGCCCTTATAAAAAATAGTAACCCAAAATAACTAATTACCAAAATCTATATTTAGATTACCTATTAAAACCATTAACACCACCTATCAATTGAAAATAGAGACATATATCTCATTATCATGCAATTAAATGCCATTTAAATAAAAATAACTAATCATGACGACAAATTAAATAAATAACTCAATTAAACAATTAATAAATACATAAAAATTACTTATAAATAATATTTTTTACGAGTGTTTAATCAATTATTGTCATGGCAATAAAACCGATTACTACACGAAAAATGATGATCCTATACAAAAATAGAAAAAAAACACGATTAAAGGGTAAAAAACAACAAAAAATTTACAACCAGACAGAATGTTAAAATCAGAATAACAAACCATATGTTACCCGTAACTATAGAATATTATAAAATAACAAGCTTAATAGCATTTGTAAATCCGATCTATAATGCCAATTGATTCGGAAAAACTATATTTTGAAACATTTATTTATATTTAAAATAACAAAATGACACATAAATAATCGATTTATATAATTTCAACCATACAGGTAATGTCGATTTTTTATATCAAAGTCATTTCTTTTTTTGATATTTAATTTTGATAGTGATATTTAAATAGTATGAATACGATTACTTAGGTGGCTATAATGCAAGTTAAAAGCAATTTAAATCAGACCCTTATAAAAAAAATGACTATTGATAACGAGGTAGCACATACCATTATCGATTTAACATCCAAAGGCGTCATTATTGTAGAAAAAGGAACACTATTACTGGAAACCCCTGCCAATGTACAAACTTTAAATGAAGGTGATATTTTATACCATAAACAAGGCTCTTACTCATTTCAGTCTGCTGATTTAACAACAGATTGTCAGTTACTCTGGGTAGGTTTAAACGATGACTTTCTACGTGAGTTTATTACTCTACACGGTTCACAACTGACTGAGATCGAGCGATTTGAAGATACATCATCTGATGTCATCAAGTTTACCTCATTTCCATTAATTAAAGACATTAAAAATAGCTTAAATGCAATCATTGACCACGATTATCCTGAAGCTATCGTATCATTACGAATAAGCGAATTATTGCTGTTATTATCCTACAGTGAGCAAGGTGCTATTTTACTTTCTAACTTTAAGCAATTAAGTAACCGTCAAGCCCAACGATTGCAATTATTCATGGAAAATAATTATTTGAAGGAATGGAAGTTAAGTGAATTCGCTCGTACATTTGGAATGGGTTTAACAACATTTAAGGAACTATTTAATACCGTTTATGCAACATCACCCCGTTCATGGATCAGTGAAAAACGAATTATGTATGCACACCAATTATTGGTAAATACATCAATGAGCATTGTTGAAGTTTCAATGGAAGCAGGCTTCTCTAGCCAATCTTATTTCACACAGAGTTATCGAAAGCGATTTGGTTACACCCCGAGTAAATCAAGAATAACCTCTTAATTACTCAATAAAACCGAATATAGACACATGCCCTGTCAGTTATAGAAATTTATGATTTAACTATAATCTGGCAGAAAGGCAACCCAAAGTCCCTTCTTTTATTTCACTTTTAACTATTTTTCATCTCCAATTACTCGCCATAAAAAAAGGCAATTTGCCTGAATGACAAATCACCCTTTCAAAAACCTAAACGAATTCTTTGGTTATTTGACTTTCATGATCTTCAAGTCAATGATAGACATAGAGTTTGGTGGTATTTCACCTGGAACTCCCTCTACCCCATAACCACCTTCTGGCTTAATATAAACTTTCACCATCCCGCCTTCCCCTGCACGTTCAACAAACGAATTTAATGGCGTCGGTAATTCATTATAAGGCAGCGTCACAGGGTTTTTATCCGTATACATGACAGTAACCGTTCCATCGGTTAACTGCTCTCTCATAATAAATGTGATGTCTTTCTTTTTAACATCGTTAATCGGCGTACCACGCTGAATAATTTTATAGTATGTATTATTATCCAGCTTACTGTATTTTTGTGCCGTAATATATTGAATTATCTTCTGATTTTTCTTAGCATTTTCTGCGGCAACGACCTTGATATCTTTACTTGGTGGCACGCGTCCTGCTAGCCCTGCGTTCGAGCCAGTGTTACCTTTCGCTTTTAACGCATTATTTTCGTCTTGCAACAAAGTTATACGACGATTTAAATCCATAATTTGTGATTTAAGTACCTCATCACTTGAGAATGATTTTTGCTTCTCTAACTCAGCCTGTAGTTTTTTCAATTGCTCTTGCGCAGAAGCTAATTCTTTTTGTGCTTTGGTTGCAGAATCCAATTTTTGAGTATCTAATTTCAAAGCACTAATTTGTTTATTTGCATCAGCCAGTTGTGACTCAACCTCTGCTTGTTTTTTAGCCTTAGCCGCTATTTCATTTTCAAGCTTGCTAATTTGCGATTCTTGTTCTTTTGTTTGTTTTGCAAATTGTGAATTTTGTAATTCGAGTTTTTTTCTTTCACTTTCTTGTGCCATAAGTGCATCTTGAATCGCTTTTTTCTCTGAATCAAGTTTACCCAAAGCATCTTCTTTTTGCTTCAACAACGCTAACTGCTTATTCAAATCTGCCGTTAATTCTTTTACTTGCTGGTCACTTGCTTGACCAATTAATGCCGTTTGTTTTTCAACGTCTTTTTGCAGTTTTTGCAAGTTATCATTAGCCTGAGCCAGCTGCTTCTGAGCCGACGCATAATTTTGCTCATTTTCAGTCAATGTGGCCTGAAGTTTCTGCAGCTGTTTCTGGCTTTCTGTATATTGTTTAGAAAGCGTATTTTGAGCTGCTTGATGCTCTTCTAATTGCTGTTTAGCCAGTGTAAGCTCAGATTCTAGCGTAATTTTTTGAGCAACTTTAGCCGATTGCTCAACGAGTGACGCTTGGATTTTATCTGCTTGCTGTGTTTTGTCTTTCAATTGAGCCGAAAGTTGCTGATTTTTTTGCTCTAATTCTTTCGATGTTACTTGTTGCTTCGTCAATGCCTCTTTCGCTAAACGGCTATCTGTCTCTGCTTTCTTCAAGCCATCTTCTTTTTGCTTTAACAATGCAATTTGTTTATTTAAATCGACAGTTAATGCTTTAATTTGCTGATCCGTAGCTTGGTTCATTAATGCAGTTTTGGTTTCTATATTCGCTTTTAACGTTTTAAGCTCTAAGTTAGCTTTGTTTAATTGCTCTTGTGCAGCAACATAATTTTGTTCATTTTGGCTTAATTTGGCTTGCAACTCAGCCTGCTGTTTTTCACTATCAGCCACTTGTTTAGCTAACGCATTCTGTGCATTTTGGTGTTCAACCAATTGTTTTTGCGCCAATGCTAACTCACTTGCCAAGCTAACTTTGCCTTCCGCTTTAACTGTTTGAGCAGACAATAATGCTTGAATTTTATCTGCTTGCTGAGCTTTTTCACTCAATTGTGCGGCTAATTGTTGGTTTTTTTGCTCAAGCTCTTTGGCTGCAGCTTGCTGTTTGGCGAGCGCATCACGGGTTGATTGGCTTTCTACTTGGGCTTTTTTCAAATCGGCTTCTTTCTCTTGAAGTCGCGCAACTTGCTTATTAAGATCAAGCGTTAATGCTTTGATTTGTTTATCGTTCGCTTGCTCCATTAATGCAGTTTGTTTTTCAACGTCTTTTTGCAGTTTTAGCAAGTCTGCATTAGCTTTGTCCAACTGCCCTTTAGCCGTTGTAAAATTTTGTTCATTTTGGCTTAGTTTGGCTTGCAGCTCAGCCTGCTGTTTTTCACTGCTTGCCAGCTGTTTCGCCAGCGTATTTTGCAGTGATTCATGTTCAGCTAACTGTTTCTTCGCTGCCGCTAATTCAGTTTCTAACGCGGCTTTATCCGCAACCTTCGCCGTTTGTTCAGCTAATGCAGCTTGAATTTTATCGGCCTGTTGCGATTTTTCTGTTAGTTGCGCGGCTAATTGCTGATTTTTCTGCTCAAGCTCTTTGGCTGCAGCTTGCTGTTTGGCCAGCGCATCACGGGTTGATTCGCTATCTGCTTGCGCTTTTTTCAATCCATCTTCTTTTTGTTTCAGCAACGCTATCTGTTTATTTAAATCAGCCGTTATTGCTTTCACTTGTGCATCACTGGCTTGATTTAGCAATGCCGTTTGCTTTTCAACATCTTTACGTAACTGCTGTAAATCCGCATCGGCTTGCTTCAACTGAGCCTGTGCAGTGGCATAATTTTGTTCATTTTGGCTTAGTTTCGCTTGTAGCTCAGCCTGCTGTTTTTCACTTGAAGCTAACTGGGCCATCAGCGCATTTTGTGCTGTTTGTGACTCTTTTAACGCTTTCTCTAATACAACTTTTTGCTCTGCTTGTGCTGTTTTTTCAGTTAAAGAAGCCTGGATTTTTTCCGCTAGCTGTTCTTTCTCTGCTAACTGAGCTAACAATTGTTGATTTTGCTGCTCTAATTGTTTGGCGTCTGCTTGTTGAGCACTCAAAGCCGACTGGGCAACATCTTTTTCATTTTTTGCAGTATTTAGTTCAATTTCTTTTTGTTTGAGTAATTCTTTTTGCTGCAAAAGTTCATTGGTCACTAATTTCACTTGCTCATCTGAATTTCCTGCAAGCTGTAATTGGTTTTTAGCATCCAGCTCTAATTTTGCAATATCTGCCGTTAACTGCTCAATTTTTAAATTTGCAGAGGCATACAGCTCCTCTTTCTCAGCAAGTTGTTGTTTGATTTTAGATTGTTCAATTGCACTTTCATTTAATTGTTTTTCAAGTTGAGCAATCGTTTCTTGGGTTTGCTGATTCTCTTGGCTAAGCTGCGTTAAATTATTCTGTTTCTGTTCAATCGTTTTTTCCGCTTCTGCCAGTTTACGATTTAGCGTATCAATTAACGATTGATCATCTGAAGATGAATTTAATAGTGCTTGTAATTGCGCAATTTGATTTTTATTTTGTTTAACATCGTCATTAAGCTGATTAATTTCAAATTCTTTTTCTGCAATTGTCTGTGTTAATTGCGCGATACTCTTATTGTGGTTAATTAGCTCAGCGACAAGTTGTTCATCATTTAACAAATTGTTATACGAAATAAGTTGTCCTACACCTTGTGCAATACCAAATTTATACAAATTGGTTAGCTGCTGGCGTTCAATTAATTTTGCAAGTTGTTCAAGATAGGCTGAGGTATCTATTCCTGAGGGTCTGGCAAATTTAGAAGAATACAACCCAAGAGGATCGAGAACTAACTGATATTTAGCAAAGTCCCTTGCTAAATATTCAGGGCTCCATTGGTTACTTTGAAAAAAGTATGGATAGGAGGAGAGTAAAATTGGCGCAGACGCGTTATCTGTTGTCACCGCACAGACATCAGAAAAAATCGTTTTTTCTGGTTCTGTTGGCGTCACTTTAGCCGAATCAACTTGGCTTGCCGATGCTACGCCAGACTTTCTTTTACCCGTAGTTTTCCCTTTGGTTCCTTTATTCGCTGCCGCAGACTTTTGTTTTTCCTTCGGCGCAGGCACTGTCGAGAGTGAAGAGAAAATATCGTAACCTTGAGCTTGTGTATTAACTGGCTGTTGTTGTTGTTTTTGCTCTTTTACTTTGCCTTCGCTTTCCAATTGGAGGTAAGTGTCAAAATCATCAATAACGCTATTAAATTTGTCTGCTTTTGGAGCATGACTAAAAAATGTCGTAACAAGTGCCAGCGACACACAAAGCCTAAGGTTTATTCTCATAATCCACTAATTTTCTTCAATGTTGATTCGGTAGACAATACTGAGTTATAGCGAACTTTTGCACAGAGTACTTTCGTTTTAGATTCAATCGCCATTTGCAGTAATTCAATTGTGTCAGGGCTAGCAGTGCCTTCAACTTCTCTGTAGAGACGATTGATTTCACTAACCTCTTTGAATGAACCTACTAAACGGTTGTAATCCTTTGGCGAAAGTGTTTTTAGTGCGTTTAATTCCTTAACACACGTATTTAGGTGAGCAAATGTTTGTTGATCAGCGCCACTTTGTCCATAAGTTGTTGACGCTATTGGTGTACGATTAATAGCGCTATTTAAAACTTTTTGTGATTCTGGATAAGAATCATCAGCTTGGGTCGCACTTGCTGATGGTTGCTCAGCAGCAGGGGCGGTATTTGCTGTTACGGTTTGTTTACTTGGGGTATTCGGTGTTGCTGTATTGTATGTGTCTGAGCCAAATGTACAGCCAGAAAGAAGAGCCGTACCTGCTATAAGCAAAGATGCAACATGAAATTTATTTTTTAAAAACATATGGTTACCTTACCAGTACTTTTCTTCGCTATTATAATGATGTCCAAGAAACCTAGTGTAAGCTAAAAGTTAGCTATTTTCTATAAGTCCGAATGTAGAAATAGAGTCATCTCATAAATTTAGATTAAAATAATTTTAGTTTTAAACTTATTTAATCGCTACCCTTTCGTAACTTTTATGAGCTTATTCTTATTAATACACCAAGACAGTCATAAATTAACACATTTAAGGTGCTATTTAATTATATTATGTTATCCAAACATTATTTTACTAGTTTATGTAACCATAAACATAACAGCTCAATAACACAAAACCCGCGTTCTTTTTTATCTTCCTGTTGTAACACTTACTAACAAATAAAATAGTTTTTTGTTACACAAGAAGAGTGTTTTAAGCACTCTCACAGTATCTGTACTGCTTTAAAAACATTTCAGTGCAACCACTTTACTTAAAAACTCAAAAACAAGTAACTTACTTGGAATTCATTTATAAAAAAGACAGCGAACAATAAATTTCATGCATTCTCAATAGGTTATATTTCAAAAAACCAACATATACCATACGTAGCACTTGTGTAATTATACCAACTCTTTGGAATAATTACTTATACTAAATTGATACTATTCGTAACTCAAATTTATTTTTAACATTATTATATAGACTACTTTCTGCTAATTAGCGAATACGAACAAAAAAAAGACTGGCACATATTATGTTGATATTAGATTGATAGGCTTGAGGAGTCGCAAGATACGTAGAATAAAAAACAAGGAAAGTTTGAACATATTAAGAGTAAAATGATGTGCCCAGTATTATCTGGGCACAAAAACAACATCGGCTATTTTGTCGGACGTAATGCTGGGAATAAAATAACATCACGAATGGTATGACTGTTAGTGAATAACATCACCATACGGTCGATACCAATACCAAGACCTGCAGTTGGCGGTAAACCATGTTCTAAAGCAGTAACATAGTCTTCGTCATAGAACATTGCTTCATCATCACCTTCGTCTTTTTGACGAACTTGCTCAGCAAAACGTTCTGCTTGGTCTTCTGCATCATTTAATTCCGAGAAACCATTACCAATTTCACGACCACCAATAAAGAACTCAAAGCGGTCAGTAATAAATGGATTGTCATCATTACGACGTGCTAAAGGTGAAACTTCAGCAGGGTATTCAGTGATAAATGTTGGTTGAATTAAGTGGCTTTCAGCGACTTCCTCAAAGATTTCACACTGGACACGACCTAAGCCCCAACTTTTCTCAATCTTAATACCTAATGATTTTGCAATCTCAACGGCCTTATCCATATCGTCTAAATCAGCCACATTGGTTTCTGGACGATATTTACAGATAGCTTGCTTCATGGTCAATTTAGTGAACGGCTGACCAAAATCAAACTGTTGGTCGCCATACTGAACGACTGTGTTGCCTAACACTTTTTGTGTCAGTGTACGGAATAAATCTTCCGTTAATTCAATCAAATCACGGTAATCTGCATACGCCATATAGAGTTCCATCATAGTGAACTCAGGGTTATGACGAGGCGATAAACCTTCATTACGGAAGTTACGGTTAATTTCAAAAACGCGTTCGAAACCACCGACCACTAACCGTTTTAAGTACAGTTCTGGTGCGATACGCAAATACATATCGATATCTAACGCGTTATGGTGCGTGATAAATGGACGTGCTGATGCGCCACCTGGAATAACTTGCATCATTGGGGTTTCCACTTCCATAAAATCACGACCAACCATGAAGTTACGGACTTCAGCTAAGATTTTAGAGCGCACAATGAAGGTGTTACGTGATTCATCATTTGCAATCAAATCCAAATAACGCTGACGATAACGTGTTTCTTGGTCTGATAAACCGTGAAATTTATCTGGCAATGGACGCAAGGCTTTGGTTAACAAACGTACTTCATGACAATGAACAGTGAGTTCACCCGTTTTCGTTTTAAATAAACGCCCTTTCGCACCTAAAATGTCACCCAAGTCCCATTTTTTGAACTGTTCGTTATAAACGCCTTCCGCTAAGTCATCACGTGATACGTAGATTTGAATACGGCCACCAACATCTTGCAATGTTGCAAATGAAGCTTTACCCATGATACGGCGCGTCATCATACGACCCGCGATAGAGACTTCAATATTCAAGTCTTCCAGCTCTTCCGATGACTTTTCACCATACTGAGCATGGATTTTGTCTGAAAGATCTTCACGACGAAAATCATTTGGGAATGGAATTCCTTTTTCACGCAACGCCGCAAGTTTTTCTTTACGGGTTTTAAGTTCGTTATTCAAATCGGGAGCCTGTTCTGCACCCTGTTGCTCTTGAGACATTTTTCCCTCACAGGCCAGCTTTTAAACTAGCTTCAATGAATTTATCCAAATCACCATCCAGTACGGCTTGCGTGTTACGCGTTTCCACACCAGTACGTAAATCTTTTATTCTTGCATCATCAAGGACATAAGAACGAATTTGGCTTCCCCAGCCAATATCTGATTTGTTCTCTTCCATCGCTTGCTTGTCCGCATTTTTCTTTTGCATTTCCAGTTCATATAGCTTCGCTTTTAACTGGCGCATTGCTTGGTCTTTATTTTTATGCTGCGAACGGTCGTTCTGGCACTGCGTCACAATATTCGTTGGAATATGAGTAATACGTACCGCTGACTCCGTTTTGTTTACGTGCTGACCACCCGCACCTGAAGCGCGGTACACATCAATACGTAAGTCCGCTGGGTTAATTTCGATATCAATATCGTCATCAACTTCAGGGTAAATAAAGGCTGAGCTAAACGAAGTATGACGACGCCCGCCCGAGTCAAATGGACTCTTACGAACTAAACGGTGAACCCCAGTCTCTGTTCTTAACCAGCCGTAAGCGTAGTCGCCAATAATTTTCACTGTCGCTGATTTTAGACCCGCGACATCACCATCAGATTCTTCAATAATCTCGGTTTTAAAGCCCTTCGACTCCGCCCAACGCAAGTACATACGTAATAACATACTTGCCCAATCCTGAGCTTCAGTACCACCAGAACCCGCTTGTAAGTCGATATAGCAATCAGCGCTGTCGTATTCACCCGAAAACATGCGGCGAAATTCCAATTGCTCTAATTTGCCTTGTAGTAATTCAAGCTCCGCCCCCGCTTCATTGAAGGTATCTTCATCGTCAGCCTCAACGGCCAACTCCAATAAACCTTCAACATCCTCAAGACCTTGTGTTAGTTGATCGATTGTTTCAACTATCGCCTCAAGAGATGAGCGTTCTTTACCAAGAGCTTGCGCTCTTTCTGGCTCATTCCAGACATCGGGTTGCTCTAGCTCTGCGTTGACTTCTTCTAAGCGTTCTTTCTTGGCATCATAGTCAAAGATACCCCCTCAGAACCGATGTCCGATCAGACAGGTCCTGAATCTTACTTTTTACTGGGTTTATTTCAAACGTCATTTTCAATATCTTATGGTTGGTCAAAATAATTTTTATTTACAAACCAACTAGTATAACGGAATTTATCTCAGGTTTATAGCACCCTAAAACGCTATTTCATCCCATACTCATCGATAATATTTGTGTTTAATCAGGCCAAATATGCTCAACCATTAATTGTACGCTTCGTTGCCCTCGGTATTCATTTACATCGAGTTTAAACGCAATTTTAGCTTTCTTAATGCTGTTATCTGGCCATCTGCGCACATCAATGTTAAACATAATTGCATCCAGCATTGGACCACCATTGGCAGGTTCTACCATCAGTTTAAGGTGGCGCTCTCCCACTAACCGTTGCTGTAATAATAAAAAGTGTCCGTCAAACACGGGTTCGGGGAATGATTGCCCCCATGGCCCGCTTTCACGAATTAATTCTGCGGTTTCTAGGCAAAACTCGTTGCGAGACAGCTCACCATCGCTCCAAACAACACCCGCTAATTGTTCTGGTTTAATGAGCTCCCCCATTAAACGCTCAAAATGATGCTTAAAATCCTCAAATTTACTTTCGTCTAAAGTCAAACCCGCAGCCATCGCGTGGCCACCAAACTTTTGCATTAATCCAGGTTGCAAGGTATTTAAACGTTCAAGGGCATCACGCATATGCACACCTTGAACTGAACGCCCAGAACCTTTGAGTACGCCATCCCCTGCGGGAGCAAATGCAATCACAGGCCGATGATATTGCTCTTTAATTCGAGATGCTAAAATCCCAACAACCCCTTGATGCCACTCAGGGTGATAAATGGCAAGGCCATTGGGTAGTTGATTATCACTGTACTCAAATTTGTTAAAAAGCACCGACGCTTCGTGCTGCATTCCCTGTTCAATTTCACGACGAGTTTGATTTAACCCATCTAATTCGTTAGCAAGCTCCCTCGCATAAGCCATATCATCAGTCAGCAGTAATTCAATACTCACAGACATATCATCCAACCGACCCGCCGCATTCAACCGTGGGCCAAGGGCAAAACCAAAATCATTGGCAACTAGCCTTGGTAAATCACGCTTTGAGACCTCAACGAGTGCCTTAATACCTGCGCAGCAACGCCCTGCTCTAACACGGTTTAATCCTTGGTGAACCAGTATCCGATTGTTGGTATCAAGAGGTACCACGTCCGCCACCGTGCCTAATGCCACCAAATCAAGATATTCGGCTAAATTAGGTTCGCTTAACCCTTGTTGGATAAACCATTCTTTTTGACGTAAATGTGCGCGCAGTGCTGACATTAAATAAAATGTCACCCCGACGCCTGCTAATGATTTTGAGCCAAAGTGACACTCATTGAGGTTTGGATTAATAATAGCGTCGGCTTCAGGCAGCGTTTCTCCTGGTAAATGGTGATCGGTAATGATGACATTAATCCCATATTGCTTTGCAACGACTACACCTTCATGAGATGAAATACCATTATCCACGGTGATAATTAAATTTGCCCCCCGCTTGTGCGCTTCTTCAACCACCAGCGGTGTTAAACCATAACCATTTTCAAAACGATTCGGTACGATATAATTTAAATTGGCATAACCCATCGATTTTAATGCACGAATAGCCAGTGCTGTACTTGTTGCACCATCCGCATCAAAATCCCCTACAATGGTAATGGATTCGTGCTCAGTCAGTGCTCGGTAAAGTAAGGCAAGTGCATTCTCAATGCCTGATAGCGAACGATAATCCAGCAAATTTGTGGCTTTACGCTCCAGCTGAGCCATATCCGTAATACCACGATGCAAGTAAATACGCTGCAATAATTCAGGGAGCCCTGGAAGTTGAGCAGACTCACCATCAACGTGCCGTTGTCGTAAAAAAGTTTCTACATTCACAATAATTAACTATTTTTCGTCGAGTAATTGAATAAGTGCATCAGGTTTTAGGAAGCCAGGTAACATTTGACCATTAGGTAAAATAATGGCGGGGGTGCCAGTCACTTTAAATAAATTAGCTACATTCATATGCTTACTTAGATCAATTTTACAGTTGTCTATCATAGCGATTTCTTCACCCTTAAACGCTTGTGTTAACGCATTTTGTGGTAAGCCATTACACCAAATAGACGCCATCTTTTTACCTACATCACTTTGGGCACCTTGACGAGGGTAAGCAAGGTAACGCACCGTCACACCTTTACTATTAAGTTCGCCGACAGTTTCATGGAGCTTTTTGCAATATCCGCAACTAATATCAGTGAAGACAGTGACCACGTATTTTTCTTGTGGCGCTTTAAAATAAATCATTTCATTTTTAAGGGCTTCAACCTTTTTCATTAGCGGCTGGTTACTAATATTCACGGGGTTTTTTCCACTCATATCGTAAATTGGCCCTTGAAGTAAATACTTACCATCATCCGTAATGTAGACGATACCCGTCGTCGTTTCGACCACATTCAACCCAACGATAGGTGAAGGTTTAATTGACTCCACTGTCATATCGTATTTTGCCAATGTATCACGAATGACTATCTCTTCCGTTGCACTGTATGCGTTCGCGGTAATCGCAGCAAAACAAGCCACCGCCAGTAATAGCAATTTGCGTTTCATTAATAATCCTTTAATTGTCATCCTCTTGGATGATGTTGTTCATGTAGCGCGCGTAATCGTTCAGTCGCAACATGGGTATAAATTTGCGTTGTTGATAAATCGCTGTGGCCTAATAACATCTGTACGACACGTAAATCTGCCCCATGGTTCAATAAATGTGTTGCAAAGGCATGTCTAAGGACGTGAGGCGAGAGTGATTCTGCATCAATTTGTGCCAGCACCGCGTAGTACTTTATTCGATGCCAAAATGTCTGCCGGGTCATTTTTGTTCCACGTTTACTCGGAAACAAAATATCACTAGTTTTACCCTTTAATAAATCAGGGCGACCTTCATCAATATATTTTTCCAGCCAATATATTGCCTCTTCCCCCAAAGGAATCAATCTTTCTTTATCGCCTTTACCGACAACACGAATGACGCCTTGGCGCAAACTAATGTCAGAAAACGTTAAACCAATCAGTTCAGAAACACGTAAACCGCAGGCATATAAAACCTCTAGCATGGCTTTATCCCGCAATTCTAGGGAGTCTTCTGTTGCAGGCGCATTTAATAAATCATCGACTTGTTGTTCACTGAGGTCTTTTGGTAATCGCTGCGGTATTTTAGGTGCTGCAATGACAGCTGAAGGATCATCGCTACGCAACTTTTCTCGATATAAGTATTGAAATAGACGACGCATCGCGCTTAATAAACGAGCAGAGCTAGCGGCCTTATAACCACCATCAATACGTTCAGCGAGAAAAGATTGCAAATCAATTGATTGAACACTCTCTAAATGTAAATGATGCGCATCAAGCCATCTATCTAGTGATTGAAGGTCATTACGATACGATGCTAATGTGTTTTCCGCTAAATCCTGTTCAAGCCAGATTGTATCAAGAAATTGCTCAATTAATGGATTAAGGTGTTTTGTTTCCACAGCTAATTCGTTTCCTTTGAATAATACCACACGATTCTATTATGCCTGAAAGGGGGGGCTTCTGTTACAATACCCCTCTTGTCATCAAAACCATAGCTGGACGTAGTAATAATATATATGAAAATAGGCCTTTTTTACGGTTCTAGCACCTGTTATACCGAAATGGTTGCTGAAAAAATACGTGATATTCTCGGTGATGATTTCGTCACACTGAATAATGTTAATGATACTCCCCCCAGTGAAATGGAACAGTATGATATTCTAATTTTGGGAATACCCACCTGGGATTTCGGTGAAATACAGGAAGACTGGCTAGAAATTTGGGACGCGCTTCCCAACCTTAACTTAACGGGCAAAATTGTTGCTATGTACGGGTTAGGCGATCAAATAGATTATAGTGAGTGGTTCCTCGATGCATTAGGGTTGCTATACCATCAACTTAAACCGACGGGCGTGCAGTTTATCGGTTTTTGGCCAACCGAAGGATATACTTTTGATAGCCCAAAACCTTTAAATGAAACAGGCGATATGTTTGTGGGGCTTGCGCTTGATGAAGTGCACCAATTTGAACAAACTGATGAACGCATTGCCCAATGGTGCGTACAAATTTTACAAGAAATTGAAGCGTCCCTTTAAGACGCAATTCTGGCGGTAAATATTGTTCCTACTTAACTATGGATTGAACTCACTTTTAAATATCTGGGTATTGGAGCAATAACTGATTGAGATTCCGCCAGTTTTCTTCTGAAACTGAATCTCTGGCAACCCACAAATGAATCTTCTGCGCCTTTCCTTGCAGAGCTTCCAGTGTCAGTAATATACCATAGCGGGTCAGCCACGGCGCTTTCACGATATTCCATTCGTTTTTCTTCCATTGAACTTTATTACCGTTTACCAGTACAGCAACACCTTTTATTTTGCTGATATTTTTTTGGCTTTTAGCCCAACTAGCCACCACAACAACGAGTAATGGCAGCCAAAACACAGAATTACCTTGTGACCATGGAGCCAATAGCAAAAATATGCCAACGACACCATGAACACAGGTAGAAAAAAATTGTGTCTTCCATGAAATGGAGAGATTAGATTTCCACAGGACCACGATTTTTATTTTTTTCCTGAATAAGTTTGACCATACGGAACAACTCGTCATCCTCAGGACGACCGTGATTCATTAACCAATTGAATAAGTCTGGATCCGCACACTCTAATAAACGAACAAAAATTTGTTTGTCGTGTACCGTTAAGCTATCGTATTCATACTCAAAAAAAGGCATGATTGAAATATCTAGCTCACGCATTCCACGACGACAAGCCCAATGAATTCGTGCTTTATTCTCAATATCCATTCCACTACGACCTTTTGTTGCAGTTAACTGATAAGATTGATTATTTTCAATACTCTAACAGATTATCTGCGAAGAAAACATGTCATAGACTACATTGTTGTAATTTTAGTAGTAAAATGCCGTTTTTCTACAAACAGATGATAAAAAAATCCGAGATAATGCAAGCTGCATCATAATAACTACTTGCAATGTTATCTAGCTATTTTACCATTAAGCACCTTTAATCTATCCAAGAACAACAGGTGAAATCATGACTACCCACATTGATAGTACACAGCAATTTCCCCTTGAATCTCAGTCTTTACCACTCGTTTTGATTTCACTGGAAAACTGGGAACTTATTCATCTTGCAGGCCTCGATGCAGAAAAATATCTGCAAGGACAAGTAACTGCAGATATCACCACACTGGGACAAGCTCATACTTTAACAGCACATTGTGACCCAAAAGGAAAAATGTGGAGTGACTTACGCTTATTTCATCATTTAGAGGGTTTTTCTTATTTGCTTAGGCGCAGTGTTGCAGACTCGCAATTAGCTGAGCTTAAAAAATACGCTGTTTTCTCCAAGGTAACTTTTGAGAAAAAAACCGAGATAAAATTACTCGGTGTTGCAGGAAAAGGGGCAAGAGAAGCACTCGCAACGTTATTTACCACGTTACCTGATGAGCAAAACCAAGTTGTCTCTGAGGGTGATGCTACGTTGTTGTATTTTTCATTACCTGCTGAACGTTTTTTAGTGTTAGCCACTGAGGACGTTGCACAAAAAATGGCTGAAACATTAGGTGCGACTCAAGTCAACGATGACCAATGGCTCGCGTTAGATCTCGAAGCGGGTTTCGCAGTTATCGACCAAGAAAACAGCGCACAGCACCTGCCGCAAGCAACTAATCTGCAAGCACTTCCTCACGGGATCAGCTTTAAAAAAGGCTGCTATACTGGCCAAGAAATGGTCGCTCGAGCAAAATTCCGTGGTGCTAATAAACGTGCGATGTATTTATTAAAAGGCACTGCCACAACACTTCCAGCTATTGGCGAAGGTGTAGAATGGCAATTGGGTGACAAATGGCGCCGCACAGGAACTGTTCTTGCCGCTGTTCGTCTAGGTAATGGTGAAATTTATGTGCAAATCATTATGAATAACGATATGGAAGCCGACAGCATTTTTCGTGTCATGGCTGATGAACAAAGCCATTTAACCATTGCCGCTTTACCTTATTCATTAGAAGAAGAACATTAATTGAGGTTTTTATGTCATCTGCATTAAGTAACAAGCCCATTGAGGTGGTTAATTTTGGGGCTTTTACTGAAGTCGTCCAATTTTTAATGGAGCTCGATAAGCTTAAAAGTATTTATCGTAAAAATAAGCTACTCAACCGTGAACGCCATGAAAATACCGCGGAGCACAGCTGGCAATTTGCCGTTGCCGCAATGAGTTTTGCGCCTTATGTTCAAGGCGTGAATATAGAACATGCAATTAAGCTGGCTCTCGTGCATGATATTGTTGAAATTGATGCGGGTGATGTATTGGTTTTCGATAATGCTGCTCGTGATGCTATTCATGCAGAAGAAGTCAAAGCCGCAAACCGTATTTTTAATCTTTTACCAAGCCCACAAAATACAACATTGTTAGCACTGTGGAACGAATACGACGCATTAGAAACCCCTGAGTCGCTCTATGCGAATGCGATTGATAGAGCCATGCCAATGCTGATGAACTTGCATAATCAAGGTCAAAGTTGGGTCGAAAATCATATTCGCCTCGAACAAGTACTCAGTAAATGTGATTACATTGAGCAAATACTTCCTGAGTTCTACCAACAACTTAAGCAACAATTAGAGCTTGCTCAACAAAAAGGTTGGTTGCTTTAATTAATCGGCTAAAGCGGCTTTTCTGTCGCTTTAGCCTAATCCAGAAAGCATCTCTTCACTTACCTCCTCCTTAAATAAAACTAGCCTAATTAATAGCCATTTATTAAATCAAATTAAACTATACTTAGATAAATAATTGCCTAGTAATTTATCTTTTATGCAGTTTTGATTCGCTGTCAATGAGGTTAGATATGCCAAAAGACAATAAAAATGCTTCCCCTTATTTGTTATTGCTTGATATTCATTCCCCTTCTATTGTTCAGTTCAATAAGTCAACTCATCACCTAATGCCTCTAATTGAAGGACTCGGGGGTACACCTGACGGTATTGCAGTTGATCCTGATAATCGCTTAATCTATTGGAGCAACATGGGGGATAATTTTGATGAAAATGATGGCTCAATCAATGTTATGCATTTTGATGGTAGCAATAGAAAAATGCTATTAGGCGAAGGAGCAATAAGAACCCCCAAACAATTACAACTCGATCTGCTCAATCAACGGTTATATTGGTGCGATCGTGAAGGTGGAATGGTTTGCTCCTGCAGCATTAATGGTTCTGATCTAATGACCCACATTGCAAGGCCGCGAGATAAAAATGATCAAGTTGACATACTCGAACAATGTGTAGGCTTTGCCCTTGATCTAAAAAACAATTGGATTTACTGGACGCAAAAAGGAACGCCTAAGGGGAACTTAGGACGCATTTTTAGAGCACCATTAAGGCCCAAAAATCCGCAATCTCCAGAAAGCCGCAGTGATATTCAGTTACTCTTGGCTGATTTACCTGAGCCTATCGATTTGTTACTCGATGAAGAAGCGAATATTTTATATTGGACTGATAGAGGGGCTGAACCTGATGGTAATAGCCTAAATTGTGCCAATGTCACCCTTCACGGGCTCACGAATCACCGCGTGATCAGCCGAGGATTCAAAGAAACAATAGGCCTAACTTATGATAAATCGGCACAACTGATGTATGTCGCCGATCTCCGTGGCGGCGTTTATCAAGCTAATATAACAACGGGTGAGGTTGAAAAAATTTACCAAGGCAACAGTTATACAGGTATTGACCAATATTCTGGTTAAACGATAGAAGAATAAAAAGGCTTGCCCCAATGAAAATGAAAAAGGAAGCAAGCCTAATATTTATCTAACTAAATACATCTAGTTTACCCGATTAATCAATTACATATATTCTTCAATCGGCACACATGAACAATGTAAATGACGGTCGCCATAGACATCATCAAGGCGTTTTACTGCTGGCCAATATTTGTTCGCTCTGGTTTGTTCCGTTGGGAATACTGCCAGCTCGCGGCTATAAGCGTGTGGCCACTCACTTGCCAGTTCAGTTTGCACGTGAGGGGAATTCACTAACGGGTTATCTTCTAATGTCCATTTCCTTTCAACCACTTGGTCAATTTCATCACGTATCGCTAACATCGCATCGATAAAACGATTGATTTCTGTGATACTTTCAGACTCAGTTGGCTCAATCATCAATGTTCCCGCCACAGGGAAAGACATCGTTGGCGCATGGAAGCCATAGTCAATCAGACGCTTAGCAATATCTAATTCGCTGATCCCAGTATCTTTCTTAATAGGACGCAAATCGACGATACATTCGTGAGCCACATAGCCCTCTTGCCCCGTGTACAGAATGTCATAACGACCCGCAAGGCGCTTAGCGATGTAGTTCGCATTCAAAATCGCCACTTGACTAGCCTTTCTTAAGCCATATGAGCCCATCATGCGAATATACATCCAGCTGATAGGTAAGATTGACGCACTACCAAACGGAGCAGCGGAAACCGCGCCTTGGTCAGTAACCATATCTAATTCAACCACACTATGCCCTGGCACAAATGGTGCGAGATGCTTTTTCACACCAATAGGCCCCATACCTGGACCGCCGCCGCCATGTGGAATACAGAAAGTTTTATGTAAATTAAGATGAGAAACATCCGCGCCAATGAAGCCAGGTGTCGTCAACCCAACCTGCGCATTCATATTGGCACCATCAAGGTACACTTGCCCACCATGCTGGTGAATGATTTCACACACTTCGCGAATGCTTTCTTCATACACTCCATGGGTGGATGGATAAGTGACCATCACACAGGATAAATCATCGCTATGCTGCTGTGCTTTTTCACGCAAATCCGTTAAGTCGATATTACCTTCATCATCACAACGCACCACCACGACTTCCATTCCTGCCATATGGGCAGATGCAGGGTTAGTACCATGCGCAGAAGCAGGGATCAAACAAATATTACGCGCACCTTCATTGCGGCTTTCATGGTAACGGCGAATAGCTAACAGACCAGCATATTCCCCTTGTGCACCTGAGTTTGGCTGCATACAAACCGCATCATAACCCGTTAATTGCACCAACCAGTGAGAGAGCTGCTCAATCATTTGGTGATAGCCTTGAGCTTGATCCGCTGGACAGAATGGGTGTAGCTCGCCAAACTCTGGCCACGTAATTGGGATCATTTCCGCGGCAGCATTGAGCTTCATGGTGCAAGAACCTAGCGGGATCATGGCTTGGTTCAGCGCTAAGTCTTTGCGCTCTAAGCTATGCATATAACGCATCATTTCCGTTTCGCTGTGGTAACGGTGGAAATTAGGATGCGCTAAGATTTCGTCTTTACGCTGTAATGCAGTGGGGATGGCTTGTTCAATTTCAGCAACTTGCTGATCTAGCTTTTCAAAATTTAGTTTTTCGTCTGAGCCAGTGATTACTGCAAATAATTGATTGATATCTTGGCGAGTGGTTGTTTCACTTAGTGTGACACCTACAGCGCCATGAATATCAGTACGTAAGTTGATTTTTGCTTTTTCTGCACGCGCTAATACCGCAGTTTTGTCTGCCACCTCAATCGCTAAAGTATCAAACCATGTTTTGTGACGTGATACAAAACCTGCATCTGCTAACGCTTTCGCCAAAATTGATGTAAAGCGGTGGATACGCCCTGCAATCAATTTAAGCCCTTCAGGGCCATGATACACCGCGTACATGGCAGCAATATTAGCCAGTAATACTTGGGATGTACAAATATTCGAGTTCGCTTTTTCACGGCGAATATGTTGTTCACGGGTTTGCATTGCCATGCGTAATGCCGTATTACCCGCTGCATCACGTGAAACACCAATAATACGACCTGGCATAGCCCGTTTAAACTCATCACGGCATGCAAAGAATGCTGCGTGAGGCCCACCATAGCCCATCGGTACACCAAAGCGCTGAGCGGAACCAAAAACAATGTCCGCCCCTTGTTTACCTGGGGCCGTTAATAATACGAGCGCCATCATTTCTGCCGCAACACAGCTGACAATTTGACGCTCTTTTAATTGGGCGAGCAGCTCAGTGTAATCATGAACATTGCCTGTTGTGCCAACTTGTTGTAACAACACACCAAATACGCCTTCATGATCTAAAACTTTTTCAGCACTATCGACAATAATTTCAAAGCCGAAAGTCCCTGCACGCGTGCGCACTACATCAAGCGTTTGTGGGTGAACGTCATCCGCCACAAAGAAACGCTCCGCATTTTTTAATTTACTAATGCGCTTCGCCATCGCCATCGCTTCTGCCGCGGCAGTGGCTTCATCCAATAATGATGCAGAAGCAAGGTCTAACCCTGTTAGGTCAATAGTCAGTTGCTGGAAATTAAGCAGAGATTCTAAGCGGCCTTGGGATACTTCGGGTTGATATGGGGTATAAGCCGTATACCAACCTGGGTTTTCCAGTAAGTTACGTAAGATAACAGGTGGCAATACAGCAGGTGCATAGCCCATCCCAATGTAGCTTTTATAGCGTTTATTCAACGATGCAATGGCTTTTAACTCAGCCAATGCTTCTTGTTCGGTGGCTCCGCCGCCTACTCTTGGCGGCTCTGGAAGTAAAATGGCCTTCGGCACAATTTTATCCATTAAGTTATCGAGCGATGACGCCCCCACGGTATCTAACATGGTTTTTATTTGTTGTTCTGAAGATCCAATGTGGCGCGAGATAAATTCTGAACGGTTTTCTAATTGACTCAGTGACATCGACATATCTGTGTTCCCATCCTTTGTCTGCTATGCATAAGTTGTCGGGCGGTTATTACGGAACTTGCGAGATAACACTCAAAATCAGTGATGTAGCGATTTGTTTCTTGTTTCTAACGAATTATATTTTATCAATCCTCTAAATAGTTCAACTTGTGGCTAGGAGGCAAGCAAATGAGCCCCTAGGAGCATACACAAGTATGTGACTAGGGCGAGTGATCGAAGCCAACACCGCCACAAGATGAAATATGACGAGGATTTTATTCTAAATAGTTTGAGTTGTGGCTAGGCGGCAAACGAAGACAATCTTGGGGAGCATACACAAGTATGTGACCCAAGTTGTCGAGTGCAGCCAACACCGCCACAACACAAAATATGACGAATAAACTATTCTTCAGCTTCAATCATAGAGGTATACCCCGCCGCATCAATCAAATCCGCCAGCTCTGCGGTATCCGATGCTTTAATACGGAAAATCCAACCTTCTTGGTATGGTTGTTCATTTACCAGCTCAGGAGAATCGCTCAGTTCGCTGTTTACTGCCACAATTTCGCCGCTCAGTGGTGCATAGATATCGGATGCCGCTTTAACGGACTCGACCACAGCAACATCATCACCTGCACTGACGACATTTCCCACCTCAGGTAAATCAACAAACACCATGTCCCCTAACGTTTCTTGCGCATGTTCAGTGATACCAACGGTATATTCACCATTGCCTTCATCACGCAGCCACTCATGTTCACGGGTATACATTAACTCTTTAGGTGTATTGCTCATCATTAGCCTCTCATTTTAAATTTATTGATTGGGTTAGCCCAAATTACACTAAGCGGTTACCTTCGCGGACAAAGCCCGGTTTAACCACTTCAACTGGCATTTCTCGCTGTCGAATTTCAACAATCGCTTTGTCTTGAATTCCGTTCGGGACACGTGCCAACGCAATACTAAAACCTAAAGTGGGTGAGAAAGAACCACTGGTAATGACGCCTTCTTTCAATTCACCCAAATCATCAGTGAAGCGAATCACTTGCCCTGCACGCAGTATACCCTTATCACGCATCACAATACCGACAAGTTTTTCTGTTCCTTGCTCACGTAATTTTTCGAGCGCTTCACGGCCAATAAACTGGCGGTCTTCAGGTTTCCACGCAATCGTCCAACCCATATTTGCAGCAAGAGGAGAAATTGTTTCATCCATATCTTGGCCGTATAGGTTCATCCCTGCCTCTAAACGTAATGTATCACGGGCACCTAAGCCTGCAGGATGAACACCTGCTTTCAATAATTTATGCCAAAAATCAACAACCTGCTCTTTTGGCATTGCAATTTCATAGCCTTTTTCGCCAGTATAACCCGTTGTTGCGATAAACAAATCGCCAGTTTGAACGCCATAAAATGGCTTCATACCCTCAATGGCATGCTTTTGCTCTGGGCTCAATAATGAATGGACTTTCTCTGGCGCTTTAGGGCCTTGAACAGCAAGAAGAGCTAAATCATCACGCACTTGGATATCGACGGCATAGCCTGCAGCGTGTTGCTCAATCCATGCAAGGTCTTTTTCCCGTGTTGCCGAGTTAACCACGAGACGATAAAAATCATCAGCAAAGTAATACACAATCAAGTCATCAATCACACCACCTGATGCATTCAACATACCGGTATACAGTGCTTTGCCTTGCTCGGTGAGTTTATTGATATCATTCGCTAAAAGGTAACGAAGGAAGTCACGGCAGCCACCGCCATGCAAATCGACAATGGTCATATGGGAAACATCAAACATCCCTGCATCCGTTCGAACAACATTATGTTCATTAATTTGCGAACCATAATGCAATGGCATCATCCAACCATGAAAATCCACCATCTTTGCACCACAAGCAATATGCTCGTCATACAGTGTTGTCTGCTTTACCATGAATACCCTCTTTGTTCGATTAAGATATTTTGGAATGTTTACGGGTTAAAAATATCAATTGGTCATTATTAAATGGGCATTTTTAACCTAACGCAAACGATAACTTCTGTTAAAAAACTACCACTGTTTGCCTTCTGACTCTATAAAAAAAAATAGGGCGATATCTCCCTCTGTATTACTGATTACCCCCTACTTTTACCAGTGATTTTTGTTAAATAATTGAGAATGATCACTCAAAAACAGCCCAACACTGCTTATTTAGCTCAAAATATCGTCAGGCAGCTCTAAAAACACATGAATGATTTAATTAATTAAAAGCCCATTAAATTAGAAAAACTAATGCGAAAACTTGATATAATTAGTTTTTTTCAGTCATTGATGGAAATAATAACAGAGCAAAATTAACTCAGAAATGATCATCAATGGCGACAAAAGATAAAAAGATGAATGGCTCAATTATTTAAATTGGCAATTGATGTTATGAAAAAATAGGTCACTGATAGTGGAAAATTGGAAGGTTTTAATCATTTGAGAAGGCATAATTTATATTATGCCTTCTGAGAAAGGAATTTATACTACTTCATCAACTTGTAGCTGTTCCAACCACTTAGGCATATCAAACAACCCCATCGCGTGGTTCAATAATTGGGGTTTTACACCTGGTAGGCTATCTGCCAATACTAAGCCTATATCACGCAAGAGTTTTTTCGCTGGGTTATTGCCATCGAACAACTCACGAAAACCTTGCATCCCTGCTAACATCAATGCAGCGCTGTGTTTACGACTACGCTCATAATCGCGCAAATAAAAATACTGGCCAAAATCCTTACCTTCACGATGTAAACGCTTAATTTCACCGATTAACATCGCCACATCCATGAAACCAAGGTTAACCCCTTGCCCAGCCAATGGGTGGATGGTATGAGCTGCATCACCCAATAAGGCTAATCGCTGCGCCGCAAACTGCCGTGCATAACGCCCTGTGAGCGGAATGGTCATACGGTCACTTTCGACTTGGCAAAGGCCAAGCTGAACATCGAACGCAACAGCAAGTTCTTTATCAAAATCGGCTTTATCCAACGCTTGGCGCCTTGCGGCTTCTGTTGCCGGCTGTGACCAAACAATGGAGCAAAGATGCGGATCAGCTAATGGTAGAAAGGCTAAAATGCCTTCGCCATCAAAAGATTGGCGAGCAACACCTTCGTGCGGTTTTTCTGTGCGAATAGTTGCCACCAGCGCGGTATGTTCGTAATCCCAAAACGTCAGTGGGATATCGGCATGGCTGCGTAACCACGAATTCGCGCCATCAGCACCTACAATCAGCCTTGCAGTCAACATGTTTTCATCATCTAACGTGATAAACACATCATTCTCACCCCATACGACTTTTTTAATGGTTGCAGGTGCCAATAATGTCACATCACGCAGTTCAGAAGCCTTTTGCCACAATGCATCGCGTACCACATTATTTTCGACAATATGGCCTAAATGAGTCAGATTGCGCTCTTGTGCTGAAAATGTGATACGCCCAAAACTGTTGTTGTCCCACACTTCCATACCGTTATAGGCGGCAGCTCTCATGCTTTTAATCGCTGGCCAAACGCCCAAATGGGTCAACAGTTTTTCACTTGCCGCATTAATCGCGGATACTCGTAATGCATAAGGCTCCGACGCAGAAAATGTCTTTTTCGGTGGATGATTTTCCACCACAGCAACGCGCAGGCCGCTTCCTTCAAGGCCACATGCAAGGGCAAGCCCCACCATGCCACCACCAGCGATAACCACATCAAACGATTGCATACTTTTTTCCTCTTTATATCGTGGTTATTGGTGAACAACCCAGCCCAATGTTTGACGAGCCAAAACATCGCGGACAGGCGGCAACATCTCCATTGCCATTAAACCTAAATTTCTTCCCACAATTAATGGGATACAGCGATTTGCAAATACGCGAACCAAACCATCAGTCATGGTCACAGTTTTTTCTCGGTCAATTGCACGAGCCTGTTGATACTGACTTAATAGGGAATAACTGCCAATATCTTGCTGATTTTCATGAGCCTTAACCACAATTTCTGCCAATTGCATCACATCACGAATACCAAGGTTAAACCCTTGCCCCGCGATAGGGTGTAATGTTTGAGCTGCATTACCGACTAAAACGACACGGTGACTCACTGGGTTCAGTGCTTTGCGAAGTGCCAGCGGGTAGCAATGGCGTTTACCCGCCATTTCTATTTTCCCTAGACGCCAACCAAATGCGGTCTGCAATTTGTTAATAAAGGTTGCATCATCCCATGCATTAATCGCCTCCGCATGTTCTTGATGATGACACCAAACTAGCGAGCTGCGCCCCTCTGACATAGGTAATAACGCCAGTGGCCCAAACTCAGTAAAGCGTTCAAAAGCTTGGCCTTTCGGGTCAATGGCCGTTTTCACATTAGCAATAATGGCGACTTGGCCATAATCATCCTGCTGCCACTGCATATTGCAGGCTTGACCAACTAAAGAACGACTACCATCTGCAGCAATCAATAGTTCACCACTCACCATTTTCCCCGTATCTAATGTCACGGTGACTGAATCTTGTTCGCGGCGAATACTGTCAACTTTTGCAGGGCAATATAACGTGACGCCAGGCGCCTTTCGTAATAGCGAAAAAAGACGAGCGCCCGCTTCGTGCAACTCAATCACATTACCAAGAGCAGGAATATGATAGTCTTTTGCGTTGATATTCACAAAACCTGCGTGCCCACGGTCAGAAACATGAACGTGAGTAATCGGCGTTACACAATCGGCAAACGCTGGCCATACCCCTATTTTCGCTAAATATTGGCACGTACCATGGGCTAATGCGATAGCACGCGCGTCGAATCCAGGGTGTTTACCTTCTGGTAAAGAGGCCTCGATTAATGAAACCGATAATTTTCCTTGGCTAAGTGAAGAAATTGCCAAGGCTAATGTCGCCCCAGCCATTCCTCCACCCACGATGATCACATTCATGGGTTGTTTATTACCTTTTTATGATTAACCTTTTACCGTTAATAACCTCTACCCTAAACGCTGCTTTGCAGCCGCCATTAGGGCTTCTATTTCATCAGGGTCTTTGACTACTAAATCCGTTAAGTTTTCATTCCCGTTTTCAGTGATCACAATATCATCTTCAATACGAATACCGATGCCACGGTATTGTGGCGGTACGTCAGCATCTGGCGCAATATATAAACCAGGTTCAACCGTCAGCACCATTCCTACTTCTAGTGTACGGTCACGGTCTGTACCATAGAAACCAACATCGTGCACATCTAACCCTAACCAATGACTTAAACCATGCATAAAGAAAGCTTGATATGCTTTGTTTTCGATCAATTGATCGACGTCGCCCTGTAAAATTCCGAGTGCAACTAACCCTTCAGTCTTAATCCGCACAATTTCACGTGTCACTTCATGGATACTGGTACCTGGGCGATACAGCGTTAATGCAGTATCCAGCGCTTTAAGAACAATGTCATAAATTTCACGCTGTGCTTGACTAAACTTACCGTTCACTGGGAAAGTGCGGGTGATGTCCCCTGCATAGCCGTCAAACTCGGCGCCTGCGTCAATCAACACTAACTCGCCATCTTTCATTTGGCATTCATTTTCGGTGTAATGCAAAATGCAGGCATTTTCGCCGCTACCCACAATCGAGTTATACGATGGGAAACGTGCTCCATGACGAGTGAACTCGTGTTCTAACTCGCCACAGAGTTGATATTCATACATATTTGGTCGGCAGGTTTCCATCGCACGAATATGTGCTAAGGCAGAAATTCGCCCTGCCTCACGCATGGTATTCAGTTCGGCTTCAGATTTAAACAAGCGCATTTCATGGACGATTGGACGCCAATCGATAACCGCTTGCGGTGCACGTAGATTACGGCGACTGCCTTTACGCAAGGTTTCCAGCGCATCAAATACCAGCTTATCTGCATACGCAAATTCCCCCTGAGCATGATAAACCACATCCAATCCATTCAGTAATTGGTAAAGTTGTTCTTCAATTTCATCAAAGGGCAATGCTTTATCAATCCCCAGTTTTTGAGGGGCGGCTTCTTGACCAAGGCGACGACCAAACCAAATTTCAGCCGTTAAATCACGAACGCGGTTAAAAAGAACAGTATGGCTATGTTTTTCATCACTTTTAATCAGTACTAATACCGCTTCTGGCTCACTAAACCCTGTCAAATAAAGAAAATCACTGTGTTGACGATACGGGTATTCACAATCGGCATTACGCTGCGCAGTTGGTGCAGAAAAAACCACTGCTGCACTTCCCGCGTCCATTTTTGCCAATAATGCATTGCGACGAGCAACAAATTCCTGTTTATTCATACCGTTTTTGCCTTATTATCTGAATTATTAGGTTGCTAACATATTGTTGGTGCCAATATGCGCGACGATAATGACTTAACACTGATTAAAATCGACCCAAAGCCGCTTCGTTCTACCTTTCGATAAAACAAAGTGGCGTGTTTTTAGTCATAAACAAGTCGGGATTAGTGAAGGATCGGCTTGTTATTCTCAACAACAGTTGGGCCTTTTTTCGGCTCAACTAACGCGATATAACATAACTGCACAGCCACTCTCACGTATTCAACCACTTCTTCTAGTGCCTGTTCTAGTTCTTCTTGGTCTTCATCTTCATCGTAACCAAGCATCCCGATATTTCGCAAATCCGTAATGACTTCACTGATTTCTTTTTTATCAGCTAATTTCGGTTGTGCGACACCCACGCCTAATAGAAAGTGATTAACCCAGCCCGCTAATGCGTCTGCGTGGTCAAATATCGACGCCTCTTCATCAGGGAATAGCATGGTAAATGCAAATTCACTGTCATCAAGCGCTTCAAATGTGGTATCGAACAATTCACGCAGAGGTTGAGCGACAGTTTGCGGGAATGCAAGACCATCGTTAGCAAGGTCATGGACAAGTGTTTGCCAGCCATGATCACGGCTTCCACCACAGATTAAGCCCGTAATTAAACCATGGATTTCCGCCGCGGTAAGTGCTATTGAGTGCTGTTGCAGCAGTTTGTCCAGTGATTCATAGTTTGGTAAAGATTTTTGTATAGACATCTGAATTCGTCATGTTAGCTTATGATTCGTGATATGCTACCATCAAGGGTAGTCGCTAACCAGTATGCTTTTGTCTTATCTATTAATTGCGCCAAATATGATGTATTTATGGCGAGTATTATTCAGTATGGAGGTTTCATGTCCGCACAACCTGTCGACATTCAGATTTTTGGGCGTTCAATGCGCGTTAATTGCCCATCAGAACAAAAAGAGGCCCTTCTTGAGTCGGCTAAAGAATTAGAACAACGCTTGCAAAATCTGAAAGATAAAAGCGGTGTTACCAATATGGAACAACTTATTTTTATCGTAGCATTGAACGTCTGTCACGAATTAGCACAAGAAAAGACAAAAACGCGTGATTATGCTTATAATATGGAAGAGAAGATAAAAATGTTGCAACATACGATTGAACAAGCCTTGCACGATCAGGTGAAAATCACTGAGAGGCAAGTATTGCCCTTAGAGTAAATCTGCTTATTAATCAGACACTAGTAAAAAAAATATACAAAATTAGGGTTGCATTTTAAATCTAGTTTCGTACAATGAAATCACTGAGTAACGATAAGTTCTCAAACCAAATTTCTCTGAGATGCGCGTGAGTGGGCGAGTCCCCTGAGCCGATATTTCAACTAAAAAGAATGCGGTTATTGCGCTGGTGAGCATGCCTGATTCGTTCAGGAAGCCTAAAGGTTGCTAAACTGCGTTCACCTTGAACCAAGGGTTCAAGGGTTACAGCCTACAACGGCATCTTGGAGACCCTCAATTTTTTCTGTTGTACTTTCAATTGTTTAATCCCTCAAGCCCAATTTATTAACCTGCACTATTTCTGACCTTACGATATACTATTTTGAATATTGCTATTTCCTATCGCCGTTCACAGTAGGTTATTGATATGCAAGACACACTTTCTACCCAGCGCCAACAAATTCGCCAAACCATTCGTCAAGCTCGCCGTCAGTTAACCCCTGAGCAGCAAAAAATTGCGGCTGAACAAGCTAAACTCAATGCGTTGCAGCACCCTAAAATTGCACAAGCAAAAAATATCGCCCTGTTTTTATCGTTTGATGGTGAAATTAATACCCAACCGCTTATTGATGCCTTATGGCAACAAAATAAACAGATTTACTTACCTGTTTTACACCCTTTTAGTGCCCACCATTTGCTATTTCTTCACTATCACCCAGATTCACAGCTAGTGAAAAATCGCTTTAATATTGCGGAGCCGCCATTAGATGTGCGTGATGTTTTACCACCCGAGCAACTTGATGTGATGTTAATTCCGCTAGTGGCCTTTGATAGCCAAGGACAACGCTTAGGAATGGGTGGCGGTTTTTACGATAGAACGTTAGCGAATTGGCAGAAAAGTGGTTTTTACCCCATCGGTCTGGCCCATGATTGCCAACATGTTGAACAGTTGCCTGTTGCTCATTGGGATATTCCATTACCTGAAATTATTACCCCGAAAAAAATATGGCGCTGGTAATCAATACCTGCGCCATCGCATTAGAAATAAAACGGGTTATACGAAATTAGAATAACAGACGTGCACGAATAGTGCCTGGTAAGTCTTTCAGTTTTTGTAACGCTTCATCTGTTTGATTTGGTGTTTGCATCAATACGTCAATAACGACGTAACCAACATTGCCTGATGTCCGCAAATACTGACCCACCACGTTAATGTTACTTTCAGTAAACACTTGGTTAATGCTATTCAAGATACCAGGGCGGTTTTCATGGATATGCAAGAAACGGTTAGTATCTTCAGTATGCACTGGCAGAGAAACTTCTGGGAAGTTAACCGCAGAGAGCGTTGAACCGTTATCTGAGTATTTCGCCAGCTTACTTGCGACTTCTAATCCAATATTTTCTTGCGCTTCTTCTGTAGAGCCCCCGATGTGAGGGGTTAAGATCACATTATCGAATTTAATCAGTTCAGAAATAAATGGATCATTCGGGTCATTATTTGCCGCAGGCTCACTTGGGAATACGTCAACTGCTGCACCTGATAAATGCTTACTTTCCAGCGCAGCTGCCAATGCAGGAATATCCACCACAGTACCACGTGACGCATTAATAAAGATTGAACCTGGTTTCATGCGGTCAAACTGTTCTTTAGCAAACATGTTTTTCGTGCTAGCTGTTTCTGGGACATGGAGGCTGACGACATCACTCATATTGAGTAACTCAGTCAAAGAACGCACTTGTGTTGCATTTCCTAAAGGCAATTTATTTTCAATATCATAGAAGAAAACATTCATACCAATACCTTCAGCCAAGATCCCCAGCTGGGTACCGATATGGCCGTATCCAACGATACCAAGACGCTTACCACGTGCTTCAAAACAGCCTTTTGCTTGTTTTTCCCAAATGCCACGGTGTGCTTGCATATTCGCTTCAGGAATACGACGTAACAGCAGTAATAGTTGACCTAATACCATCTCAGCAACGGAACGGGTATTTGAGAATGGTGCATTAAAGACAGGGATACCGCGTTTTGCCGCAGCGTCCAAATCCACTTGGTTGGTTCCGATACAGAAACAACCCACCGCCACTAATTTTTCAGCAGCGGCGAAAATCTCTTCAGATAAATGAGTGCGGGAACGGATACCGACAAAGCGCGCATCTTTGATCGCTTCTTTTAATTCTTCATCAGATAATGCGCTTTTATGGTATTCAATATTGGTATAACCCGCCGCTTTTAGGTTATCAACAGCGCTCTGGTGAACACCTTCTAGCAGTAAAAATTTTATTTTGTCTTTATGCAAAGATACCTTGACCATTTCCCTACCCTATCGTGAACGTTTTAAATTTGTGACAGATGAATTTGCTTGTTTGACTCATGGTTTTGCTCAACATAATTCAAGGCATATCCATACCAGCACATTCATCTACCTTGAAATCTGAAAAGAGTATACCAACATAGCAAAATTCCGCGCAGTATCAATACAACCGTTTGCTTAAGAGGTGCTAAAAAGCGCGAAGAAAAAGAAGTTAAATGGTAGAAAATCAGGAGCAGTAACACAAAATAAGGATTTTTCCTGCACAATACATATTAGTGTGAGATATATCACCAAAATCGCGGAATAATAAAAATAATGAAATAAATTTCAAATTAATGATATTTATAAAACTGGTCAATTGTTTTCCTATCTACCCACTAACTAAATACGTTAATTCCTTTTTTACCTTATAAAAAAGCCAGCAACTAAACAGTTTGCTGGCCTATAAATTAGGTCAATTAATTCACCAAAATAATTAGCGATTATAATTTGATCGTTTTAACACCTTCATCTGTTGTTCCCATCAGGACAACATCAGCACCGCGATTAGCAAATAAACCAACGGTGACAACGCCCGCAATACCATTAATGGTATTTTCTAACGCGACAGGATCAACAATGCTTAAATTGTGAACATCTAAAATCACATTGCCGTTATCAGTGATCACATTTTGACGGTATTCTGGTGTACCGCCCAGTTTAACCAATTCACGTGCCACATAACTACGTGCCATTGGGATAACTTCAACAGGCAGAGGGAACTTACCTAATACATCAACCAGTTTTGATTGGTCAACAATACACACAAAGGTTTTCGCGATCGCAGAAACGATTTTTTCACGTGTTAACGCAGCACCACCGCCCTTGATCATGTTCATATGGTGATCGACTTCATCCGCACCATCAACGTAAACATCTAATGAATCCACTTCATTACAATCAAAAACAGGAATACCTAATGATTTAAGTTTTTGAGTAGACGCTTCAGAGCTAGAAACAGCGCCTTCAATTTGCCCTTTCATTGTCGCTAAAGCATCAATAAAGTGCGATGCAGTAGACCCTGTACCTACACCGACAATTGTGCCTGGTTTGACGTATTCTAGTGCTGCCCAACCCACCGCTTTTTTTAATTCATCCTGCGTCATGCTCATGCCTTTTGCTATTTAATTGAGACGTAATTGTGAATGAGTATATACCGAACCGAAAATAAGTTGCAGTGTTGTTCGCTGCATTTGTGCGTTACTTCTTGCGATTTGTCGGAAGCTCGCAATAATTGCAGGTGTTATCAATAAAAATATGGCATAGTGCTTAGCAGAATAACAACAAGGAGACTTTTTGATGAAGCGCCCTGACTACCGCGCATTACAAGCACTGGATGCTGTTATCCGTGAACGCGGCTTTGAGCGTGCAGCTCAAAAGCTTTGCATCACGCAATCTGCTGTTTCACAACGGATAAAACAGTTAGAGAACCTGTTCGGGCAACCTTTACTTGTACGAACCGTTCCGCCACATCCGACTGAACAAGGGCAAAAACTGTTAGCACTGCTTCATCAAGTTGAATTATTGGAAGAACAGTGGCTTGGAGATGAAAATACAGGGTCAACACCTCTATTACTTTCCCTTGCAGTTAACGCCGACAGTTTAGCAACGTGGTTTCTCCCTGCGCTCAACCCAGTTCTAGGCAATAGCCCTATTCGGTTGAATATCCAAGTGGAAGACGAAACACGCACTCAAGAACGTTTAAGACGCGGTGAAGTGGTGGGTGCAATCAGTATCCAGCCACAAGCGCTACCCGGCTGTTTAGTAGATAAACTAGGCGCCTTGGACTATATCTTTGTTGCTTCTCCTGATTTCGCCGCAAAATATTTCCCTGATGGCGTCACTCGCTCATCCCTATTAAAAGCCCCCGCAGTCGCATTTGACCACTTGGATGATATGCACCAAGCTTTTGTTCAGCAAAACTTTGGCTTATCGCCGGGCAGCGTTCCTTGCCATATTGTTAATTCGTCAGAAGCCTTTGTGCAATTAGCTAAGCAGGGTTCTACCTGTTGTATGATCCCTCATTTACAAATTGCCGAAGAATTGAAAAATGGTGAGTTAGTCGACTTAACACCGGGGCTATGCCAACGTCGTATGCTGTACTGGCACCGTTTTGCACCCGAAAGCCGTACCATGAAGAGAGTGACTGACGCCCTCTTAAAAACTGGGCGTCAGATGCTAAAACAAGAAGACGAAAATGAGACTGAAAGTTAACGTTTCAGTTCAAATACAACATCAACTTGGTCATTAAAATCAATACTTTGCTGTTCATAGGTCTCATCAATATTGAGATCTTGAGCAGCGGCTTTCATTTTACCACCATAAGCTCTTGCCGCTATTGGATAAGGCACTGCCGCAGGTGCATTGTAACTAATGCTATACACTGGGCCCAACTGTGCATTAAACCCTTTTGCAACTTCAGTCGCTTGCTCTGTCGCATTTTTGATAGCTTGCGCACGAGCGGCATCACGGTATTGCTCAGGTTTTAACACCCCAAACTGCACAGAATTAATATCATTTAAACCTGCGGCTAACGCACCGTCTAATAGGGTGTTTAGTTGGTCAAGTTTAGTGACTTTCACTTCAACTGAACGGATTGCGGTATAACCTTCAATCGTCGATTTTTGCTTCACGCTGCTGTAATCATATTTTGGCTGCGTACGCACATTGGCGGCGTTAATGTCTTGTTTCTCGATTCCGTTTTTCTTTAAGAATTCGAAATACTCGGCAACACGCTTGTCTACCGCAGCCTTCGCAGCCGCAGCATCTTTTGCTGTCACTTCCACAACGATATTCAATGTCGCCATATCAGGTGTTGCTTTCACAACAGAATTACCCGATGTGGTAATGTGCGGGCCATTTGGTAGTGCATCGGCCAGAGACAGGGTAGGAACCGCTGCACCTGCCACCATGGCAGCGAGAACTAAAGATTTTAATTTCACAGAACCTCCCAATACAATAATTTGTCGCTAAAAAAGGGACAGTTCACCATAAACTATCCCGAGTACAAATTAACAGTAACACATCATAAAAAAAGTGCAGATCAGAATAATAAGAAATTCATAGTATTTATCATTCTGTTGAGGTTATGTTGTTATTAGGATACTAGCCCCAATCCCTTAAGCCCTTGTATTGCAAGTTGAAATGCAATAAACCACATCACACTTCCTACAAAGATATTAATAATTCGCTGTGACGCTGGCTTATTCAATACAGGCGAGAACCAAGCAGCCAAAATCGCTAATGCAAAAAACCACACAAATGATGCTGTCAGCGCGCCTGCCGTAAACCAAGGCCGTAATTGGCTTTCTAATTGCCCTCCCACGCTACCAAGCACCACGAATGTGTCCAAGTAGACATGCGGATTTAGCCATGTGACGGCAAATAGCGTAACTATCACTTTCCAGCGAGTAATCACTTTATTTTCAGCTTGTAAAACAACATCATCTGGGCTGAGTGCAGTACGGAACGCACCATAGCCATACCACACCAGAAAAATAACCCCTGCCCATGTAATTAACTGCATCAATATTTCGGATTGGCTCAATAGAGCGCTGCCACCAAATACCCCACCAATAATTAACACGGTATCACTTAAAGCGCATAGAAATGCACTCATCATATGAAACTGTTTACGACTGCCTTGTTGTAAAATAAAGGCATTTTGTGGCCCTAGCGGTAAAATCATCGCTGCACCAAGAAGTGCACCCTGGATATAAGTTGTAAACATGCAAAAAATCCTAATAATTATTCAGTTCGTACACGCAAATAGTAACGAGAAAAAATTATTAGTGGAAATGATTAACTCTAATAGGTCATAAGCTAGGCTTATATAATAGAATGGGAAGACAGAGACAAAAATAGCGCTATAAATAGCGCTATTTTATTGAGTCTAATTAAAAATTCTTTTATTGAATTTTGTGGGTTTCAGAACCTTGTTTATGTACATGCACATCCATTTGTGGGAATGGAATACCAATGTTGTGCTTATCTAATGCACGTTTGAATTCTTCTAACAAATCCCAATAGACAGGCCACGCATCACCATTTGTTGTCCAAAAACGAACTAAATAATTTAATGACGATGGAGCCATATCATGCAAACGAATAGTCACACCTTTACCGTGTTGAATACGGCCATCAGCAGCAACAATGTCACCTAAAACTTTTTTCACCACATCAATATCAGAATCATAAGCCACACCAATAATAATATCTTGACGACGGTTAGGCTCTCGAGTTGTGTTGATGATATTATCTGCGATTATCTTACCGTTCGGAATAACAATAATTCGGTCATCGGCTGTTTTCAGTGTAGTGGAAAAAATCTGGACATTTTGCACTGTACCTTCCACGGCACCAATAGACACATATTCTCCCGCTTTCAGTGGTCTAAACACCACCAGTAATACGCCTGCAGCAAAGTTACCCAGTGAATTTTGTAATGCTAAACCAACCGCTAAACCAGCTGCACCCATCACCGCAATAACAGAAGCCGTTTGAACGCCAATCTTGCCTAAAACAGCAATTAAGGTAAATGCAACAATGGTATAACGCGCAATTGCCGATAAAAAGTCACTAACAGTGCTATCAATACCTTTTAGGGTCATCACACGGTGTAAACCGCGACCAACCCATTTCGCAATCATCATACCGACAATCAGGATGACAATGGCAGAAACAATATTCACCACATACTGGACTAACAGATCTTGGTTTGCGACAAACCAGTTCGTTGCATCATTCAACGCACCTGTAACATCATCAGTATTCATATGTGTGTTCCTTTCGCTTTTGTTATCAAAAAATAAATTTCCGCTAGCTTATCTTAACTAAAGCGTTAAACCGCTAGTTTCACACTGCAAATAATAATGATAATTTGTTAAAATACAAAACTTATCACTAAAAAAAATGCATTTATCGATTTTCGATAACAAAAACACGATAATCCCTTAACATTAAGAGGAAGTCGTCAATACCACAAAAGGCAACGCTTTCATTATCATAGTAGCTCATTCCCTCTTCAAGCCCCTCAGTTTCAAACGACAACTGATTGGCTTTAATCATCACTTCTTCATCATCAAGTAGCAGCGTGTATTCATGGCCAATCAGCTCCCACTGATTTTCGCTGCCTTTTATTTTTTCGTAATTTTCTTCGATAGTATCGAGTAGACTAAGGTCGTTTTTAACCTCTTCATTTAGCCAATATCCAATCGCCTCATGATCCATCGAGAATTTTGCGGAAATAGCGCCTGTTATGTCTTGGAAAAATTGGTAGTCCATATGCAATACCTCTACTCTTGCGTCATTATGGCTCAGTATAACGCGAGACAATTCGATTTGTTGAGCGGTATTAACGCCTATTGCGCGATATTTAAATAAAGGCATCAATTTCAACGCCGCCTCGATAAAATTCGCTTAAAATTAATGCAAATGATATGAATGCAATGAATAGGAGCGGCAATGCTCAATCGCTTAGACCATATCGTCCTGACGACAACACAATTAGACGCCTGCCTTGATTTTTACCAGCGCGTTTTAAAAATGCAGGTAATAACCTTTGGTGAACAGCGTTATGCCCTACAATTTGGCCAGCAAAAAATCAATATTCATCAGTATGGTAAAGAGTTTGAACCCAAAGCACACTTGCCTGTACCCGGTGCGTTAGATTTGTGTTTTATCAGTGACATCCCTCTCACTGAAGTTCAGGCGCATATTCAGCAGCAAGGGATCGAGATTATTGAAGGGCCCGTTAGACGAACAGGGGCAATGGGCCCCATTCTGTCTATTTATTTACGTGATGTGGATTTAAATCTGATTGAAATTTCGGAATATCTTTAGACAACAAAAAAGGCCTCTAGTCAGTAGAGGCCTCATCGTTAACAAAATAACAGATTACACTGCGGTTTGGAAAATCACACCGTCAGCTTTTTCCGTATATTGTGATAACTGGTCAAAGTTCAGATAGCGGTAGGTATCTGCCGCAGTTTCATCCACCTTGTCCATATATTGCAGGTATTCCGCAGGCGTTGGTAAACGACCTAACAATGACGCAACAGCGGCCAACTCAGCGGATGCAAGATACACATTCGCCCCAGTCCCTAAACGGTTAGGGAAGTTACGTGTTGAGGTCGAAACGACGGTAGCGCCATCTGCCACACGTGCTTGGTTACCCATACACAATGAACAACCTGGGACTTCAATACGTGCCCCACTCTTACCAAATACGCTGTAATAACCTTCTTCCGTTAATTGTGCGGCGTCCATCTTCGTTGGTGGAGCAACCCATAAACGTGTTGGTAATTGGCCTTTATGCGAGTCTAATAACTTACCTGCGGCACGGAAGTGACCAATGTTAGTCATGCAAGAACCGATAAACACTTCATCGATTTTCTCGTTCTGAACATCAGACAGCAAACGCGCATCATCAGGGTCATTTGGTGCACACAGAATTGGCTCTTTGATATCATTTAAGTCGATTTCAATTACAGCTGCATATTCCGCATCTGCATCACCTTCAAGCAGTTGCGGGTCCGCTAACCAACTTTCCATGCCTTTAATACGACGTTCGATAGTACGACGGTCGCCGTAGCCTTCTGCGATCATCCATTTTAACAGGACGATGTTAGATTGCAGGTATTCTGTGATTGGCGCTTTATCCAGTTTGATCGTACAACCCGCGGCTGAACGCTCAGCGGATGCATCCGCTAATTCAAACGCTTGTTCAACTTTCAGTTCTGGCAGACCTTCGATTTCTAAAATACGACCAGAGAAAATGTTTTTCTTCCCTTTTTTCTCAACCGTCAGAAGGCCATCTTTAATCGCATATAATGGGATAGCATGTACAAGGTCACGTAACGTGATACCTGGCTGCATTTCACCTTTAAAGCGCACCAATACAGATTCTGGCATATCCAGAGGCATAACCCCTGTTGCCGCAGCAAACGCCACCAAACCAGAACCCGCTGGGAACGAAATACCGATTGGAAAACGTGTATGGGAGTCACCACCTGTACCAACGGTATCTGGTAACAGCATACGGTTTAACCATGAGTGGATAATACCATCGCCTGGACGCAGAGAAACACCACCACGGTTCATGATAAAATCAGGTAATGTGTGGTGAGTTGTTACGTCAACGGGTTTTGGATACGCCGCAGTGTGGCAGAATGACTGCATCACTAAATCCGCAGAAAAACCTAAACACGCTAAGTCTTTTAACTCATCGCGAGTCATTGGGCCCGTCGTATCTTGCGAGCCTACTGAGGTCATTTTTGGCTCACAGTATTCACCAGGGCGAATACCTGGGCGACCACAAGCACGACCCACCATTTTCTGTGCTAATGAGAAACCACGATTGCTTTGTGCAACAGATTTCGCATGACGGAAGACGTCGGTTGCTTCTAATCCTAATGACTCACGCGCTTTGCTAGTTAAACCACGACCGATAATCAGTGGAATACGACCACCTGCACGCACTTCATCAATCAGCACGTCAGTTTTTAATTCAAACGTTTCGAGTAACTCATTGGTTTCGTGGTTGCGAACTTCACCTTTAAATGGATAGATATCAATGACATCCCCCATATTTAGTTTAGACACATCCACTTCTATTGGTAGCGCACCCGCATCTTCCATTGTATTAAAGAAGATAGGCGCAATTTTGCCACCTAATACCACACCGCCACCGCGTTTGTTCGGCACGAATGGAATATCATCGCCCATAAACCACAATACGGAGTTAGTTGCAGATTTACGTGAAGAGCCCGTACCCACAACATCACCGACATACGCCAGTGGGAAGCCTTTTTTGCTCAGAGCTTCGATTTGTTTGATTGGTCCAACGTTACCTGCGTCATCTGGTTCAATACCTTCACGGGCATTTTTCAGCATCGCTAACGCGTGCAGAGGGATATCTGGGCGTGACCATGCATCTGGTGCAGGTGATAAATCATCGGTATTGGTTTCGCCTGTCACTTTAAACACTGTGACAGTCATTTTTTCGGCTAACGCAGGGCGTTGTTTAAACCACTCGGCATCTGCCCATGATTCAATAACTTGTTTCGCGTGTGCATTCCCAGCTTTCGCTTTTTCTTCTACATCGTAGAAGTTATCGAACATTAATAAGGTGTGGGAAAGGGCTTTTGCCGCGATAGGAGCTAATTTAGCATCATCCAGCGCTTCAATCAGTGCATGGATATTATATCCACCCTGCATAGTACCAAGCAGTTCAATCGCTTTTTCAGGGGAGATCAGAGGGGAGGAAGTTTCGCCTTTTGCGATAGCGGCTAAAAATCCAGCTTTTACGTACGCTGCTTCGTCAACACCAGGGGGGACACGGTTGGTCAGCAGGTCTAACAAGAAATCTTCTTCACCTTTGGGTGGGTTTTTCAGTAACTCTACCAGTGCAGCTACTTGTGACGCATCTAATGGCTTAGGGACAATCCCTTGAGCGGCACGCTCGGCTACGTGCTTACGGTATTCTTCTAGCACGACGTTCTCCTCGCTTCTTTGTTATTTATATACCCGGCTGTCTGCACCTTATTGACAAAATTATCATCCGGTGCCAGGTCAGAGGAATTTGCTCGCATAATCTCAATGGCGGTAAAATTATGCCCAGCTTCGGGCTCTCAGCATAGCAGAATTTAAACGTAATGTTAATTCATTCACAAGAAAGTAACATTTATCTACTAACTTCATGCCTTAACACTTAATTACGGGTTATTTTTTAGCTTAAGAGACTATAAATCATCATAAAAAGCTGAAAAAACCATACTTTTTATAATGCATTTTACTGAGTAAAGCACCCTCTTTTGTGGCTTTTTCCCTCAGGTATCACAAATTATATTTATTATCGCAATTTTATTTACATTACTAATTGATAAGGTAAATCATTGCGATTGGTTTTTATAAACTTAAAGGATTTAATTGATTTTATTGACCTTTTATTCCAAGCAAGTTTCCGAAGGGATCAACGAACTGACACATTTGCTTGTTACCATCGATTAACATCGGTCCACGATACAACTTAGCCCCTAGCTGAGTGAAATGCCCAAAAGCCAAATCAAAATTATCGACCTGCCAATACAATACCGTCCCTTTTTTACCCTCGCTCACTTTGGCATCCGCTTGTACCACCTCAATGGTGAAGTCCCCGACATGTAATAGGGTGAAATCAAAATCAGGCAGGTACTCCGCTCTAGCCTGTAGAAATGGTACCAAGCCAAACCCGCTTGGACATCAGGCACATGAATTAAAATTGCAGTGGGTTTTAGTTCCATAGCGCTTTCTTATTGATATGTATTATTTTATTTTAGCTTACACGAATGATTGAAAGTTAGTAGATGCAGAGAGGGTGTAAACAATAGCCAAACCAGCATTTGCCTACACCTTTAGCATCATCAAGTCAGATCATATTGCGTGTTTTTCTGATAAATAACGAAGAATGGCTAATACATTGACTCTGTAAATATACAGAACTATTTACAGAGTAATATTGTATTGTTCTAACCCAATTTAGATAAAAATTTAGGAACCCACATATTTTCCTGATTCATCTCGCCATAAAATTGCTGGCATTTCATAAAAATAGAAATTCAACTCATCATCATCTTCTGCTTTCGCATTTTCAGGCCAGTGTTGTTCAAGATAATTCATAATATCTTGGCTATTCGCACTCCAGTACGGAACCACTTTGCCTAAAGGGTCATCTGGTGAACAAAATTTAATTACTTGCTCATCTAATAAATCTTTTATCATAGAAAAAAATATACTCCGATGTTCATAGAAAGATTTATTTGGATTCCAACCCACGATGGAACCAAAGAGCCCTGATAACCATAACCCTTTTGAATCATTCAAAATTTCATTAAAATATAACGTTTTTTTCATTATAGACTCACTTCAAAAATTTTATTTCTACCGGTGCTGCATCCTTAGCAATACCCCTTGGAATATCAATCGTCCAAGCTTTTCCTGTTTCACTTGCAGAATTAGAAAAATCACGTAGATTGAAGCTCCCATTCGATGTTTTAACAGTATAAATATTTCCTTTTCCCGGAACAGCTCTTACTTCCGGTAAAACTTTATTACCTGTTAACTCAACAAAATACTGCTTAATTTCTGCTTCTGATGCCCCATTAAAAATCTTTGCGTTACCTTTGTTTGGCACTTCAATCAAAGTTTTATTTCCTATTTGAATGCCAGATCTACTGCTATCATGCTGAAACAATTCTTTAATTTCATTTTTTCTATTTGAAGCTTGAGTTGTTTGTTGTTTAAACCTATCATCATCGGGCTCAAAGCCATTAGGGGTACCACTTACGCTACCACCAGAAGCCGCTAAAGCCCCCTTTTCTTCTATCCCTAACTCTTTTCCCACATTTGGATTTTTTGCTGCTTTATCTATATCATTTGAGCAGCTCATGCCAAAAGAGCAATCAAACGTTTCCGCTAGTCCATCACGAACAGCGCCTAAGGTATTTTCAATACCTTTTGCAATGTTACTATTTGCCGTTTGTGTTACTTGCGTATTTGAACCAACACCATGAGGTAATGTAGGAACATTCGGAGACGGAATAACAAATACACTACTTTGGGCTATTTTCAGCTTATTTAATTCATTTACATTAAACTGAATTTTATCCGTGATACTTTTATGTTGTTTTTTAATTTCGAGCAATTGATTTCTAGCATCACGGTCAGCTCGCTTATTAACCGCATCTATATATAGATCTAGATTATCAAAAGGAAACCTCGGTATACCTGGTATATTATCGTCAAAATCCTCTGCGAGGAGCCTGTCTCTATCTTCAATTGTACGAAATTTAAAGGTTGCTGAAATTTTTAATTTTGAGGAGTCTGAAGATTGAAAATTCC